>CAYVEO010000014.1:0-48548 GCA_964449965.1 uncultured Planctomycetia bacterium | reverse complement strand
CTCTAATTCTATATTCTCCTTTGCCCTGTCAAGGACCTTCTTCGCCTCTTCCCTTGCCTCAACCTGCAAATCGGCTGCCATTTTCTGCCCCTCTACTATAGCCTCCTGTATCCTTTTCCTCGCCTCAAGGTCTATCTCCTTTAGTTTAACCTCGTATTCTTCCCGAAGTTTAGCCATCTCCTGCTTTGCCTTCTCAATATTATCAAATTCTGAGGCTATCCTCTTTTTCCGTTCATCAAGAAGACCCAAAATAGGCTTCCATGCAAATATCCTGAGCAGAATAAGGATTATCAAGAAACCAAATATGTGTGTAAGTATCTCCTGCCAAATTAATTTCATATCTTCCTCTCGTCATTAGACTATCTGGGGACTGTCCCATTTACGGACGAGCAAAGCGAAGTCGTAGAATGGGACTGTCCCCTTTAAAAAGTAACTTGTCCCTGTTTTCTTACGCTAACTTTCCTCCGAGAAAGAATACTGCAACAAGGGCATATATAGTCAACGCCTCTATCAGGGCACATCCTATAATCATACCCATCTGTATCTTAGCTGCTGCCTCTGGCTGACGGCCCATAGCCTCCATCGCTGCACTTACTGCCCGTCCTAAGGCAAGTGCTGAGCCAAATGCCGCTATAGCCAACCCAAAAGGCAACGTAAATCCTAATGCCGTCTTAAAATCCATTCTGTCTCTCCCCCCCTTTCTATCAATTTAAATTTAATGATGCTCTGCCTCTCTATGAGGTAACATCAATGATATGTAAATGGTGCTCAACAGGCTGAACACCAATGCCTGAATTGTGCTGAATAAGAGTATCAATGGATAAAATATAATTTGTAATGGTATCCCGACCGGTCCCTTGGTAAAACTTAGTGCTATTATGCCTAAGCCAACAAATACGGCAATCAGGACATCCTCTCCTGTTATATTGCCGAATAACCTCAACGCAAGGCTAACCGGCTTGGCAAATTCTCCAACAATATGTATTACAAACATCAACGGGGAAATGATGAAACCAACGGCATTTCTTGGCTGACCTACAAGATGGTCAAAATATCCAGCGATACCCAATTCCTTGATACCTGTCCACTGGACATATAAAAAGACGCATATCGCCAGCGCCGCAGTGGTATTTATATTTGACGTGGGAGATTTCATCCCGGGTATGAGTCCTGCTATATTCATTGTGAATATGTAAATAAATAATGTCCCTATAAATGGAGTATATCTTCTTCCCTCCGGTCCCATAACCCCGCATACAAAATTGTCCAGGCCTTCTACTACCATCTCTACCGCAGACTGTAATCTCCCCGGGATAATCTTCTTTTTCCTTGCTGCAAGATATGCTATGATGATTAATGATAGTATTATAATACCTGCAAATACGACATTTTCCCAGTGGTGAAGTAATTTTATAAACGATACCTCGCCCCATTTTTCATTAAGTATGGTTATAAGGTTAGGCACCTCAGGCACGCCTTGCCCGCCGCCTTCGGCTGCATGGTGAACGCCTTCTTCAACCGCTTCTTTTGCTATTTCTTCTGCAAATGCACTAATCAATCCTCAGACCCTCCTTGAACTTACAATCATATACCCTGCCGCCTTCAGTGCTATTACTAAAAACACGAGGGAAAACCCGGCTAAGACAGCATATATGGATAAATTCCCATACCTCAAGGCTATATACCCTGCCGTATAAAGTACGGGAAACTTTAGCAGGACAAGTAATACCGTCTTTGTTTTGTTAACCCTGGGAGATGAGCCCTTTTCTAACGGGGTAAATAATAGACTCACCAATATACAAATGAACCACAGGTTTACTATACTCCAGAGTGCTGCAAGAAAAAATCCCTTTGCAAAAGAATGATAGCCATATACCAAAGAAAAGCCTGCTACTAATATTGCCACCACCAGAGAGGCCTTTAATGTTCTGTATAAGAACTTAATGTCCATTACCTTTTTTCTCTTTCCATTCTCTGTCAGCCCTTTTTATTAAATCAATCGTCTCCTTAGCCCCGGCAATAAATCCGATGATGATAAACCCGAATGTCCACCATGGGTCAGTATTAAATTTTTTATCTAAATAATTACCTATAAAATACCCTAAAATCGGGCATGCCGCAAGCACCATCGGAATAGTCGTAAGTATTCCAACCTGTCTGATTAGTTTGTATCTTTCCTCTTCATCCTTAGGCATAACCTCACATCCCTAATATATGGATTGAGCGTTCTACCAGACTGATAAATGGACCTGGATAAACCCCTATAATAATAGTGAGGACTAATGTAACGAATAGTGCGATACCAGACCCTATCTCTCCTTTAATAACACTACTATCCTTAGCCTCTACAAGATACATCACCCGCACTATCTTGAAATAATAATATGCCGCGATGATACTATTAATGATGGCTATTACAGCAAGCCACGCATATCCGCCTTCTATACACGCCGCAAATATATAAAACTTGCCTACAAAACCTGCCGTAGGAGGTATCCCTGACAGGGATACAAGGAATACCGCAAGTGCTAATGCAAGAAGAGGCGACCTCTGGGAAAGCCCTGCATAATCCTTTATCTCATCGCTTTTGATAGAATTAGATACGACAATCACCACACCAAATGCGCCTAAGTTCATAAACAGGTATATTATAAGATATAATAAGACACCTTCCAGTCCCAGTCTGTTAGAAAGGACTAACCCTAAAAGAATATATCCGGAATGGGCTATGCTTGAATAGGCAATCAGCCGTTTTATATTTTGCTGGGCAATAGCCGTGATATTGCCGATAGTCATCGTCAATATGGATAGCCCTGCTAATATCGGAACCCAATGAGTTTGGACATCTCCACCCATGCCTGCCAATAATACCCTTATCAGCACTGCGAATCCGGCCGCCTTAGGTCCCACAGATAAGAATGCGGCAACAGGGGTCGGGGCGCCTTCATATACATCAGGCGTCCACATGTGAAACGGGACCAGGGCAATCTTGAACCCAAATCCTGCTAAGAGAAATGCCAGGGATACTATGATAAGAGGCAGTGGAATGTTTCCTGAATTCAATGCCGTGTAAATCTCCATAATATCCAGACTCTTTGTCCAGCCATAGAGGAGTGACATACCATAGAGCATAACGCCTGATGATAGTCCCCCTAAGAGGAAATATTTAAGAGCTGCCTCACTTGACTTCGGCTCACTTTTCATAAACCCTGCCAATATATATGAAGTAATACTCACAAATTCTATCGCAAGGAATATCATGAGCAGATTAGACGAAGATGCCAATAACATCATCCCTACAGTAATAAACAGTAGCATAGAGTAATATTCCCCTTCAGAGTCTTTTGGAAGACCTGCATATCCCATAGACAAGAGTATCACTACCCCGCTTGCAATAATGGATATTGCCCTGAAGAATATGCCGAACTGGTCCAATGCCAGCATACCGTAGAAGATGGATTCAATCTTCACTCCACGATATGCTGATATGACAAGCACGGTGAGGGCAAGTGTTAATACGAGTACTCCCAGGACCCCGATGAGTTTTTTTAATTTAGTAAAAGGCTCTATTACAATCGTAAGAAGCGCAAAGGTAAGTATTATTATCTCAGGGAGTATATGCATAACGCCTGGCGTAATATTCAAAAAACTCATCGTATAACCCCGCCTATCCTTGTTATAAGTTCGGTCATCGTTGGATTTATCAATTTCAATAATATCAATGGATATACCCCTATTGCTATAGTAATAAGGACAAGAGGAATAATAGTGACAAGTTCCCTCGCATTTATCTCAGGGATATCCTTCCACTTTTCGTTGAGCGGCCCAAGCAATACACGTTGGACCATATATAACATATACCCGGCAGTAATGACTATCCCCATAACCGATATAATAGTCTGCCATTTCAGCACTGTCCACGCCCCGAAGAATACCATAAACTCGCTGACAAACCCGCTTAAACCCGGCAGACCCAGAGAACCTAATGACATGATTGTCAGGACAAAGGCATATCTCGGAATCTTTGAACCCAGCCCGCCAAAACTGTCAAGGTCTCTCGTATGTGTCCTGTCGTATAAAACCCCTACCAGAAGGAACATCGCCCCTGTCAGGAGCCCGTGGCTGAACATCTGGAAATAACCGCCGTTAAACCCTGTCAGGTTAAACGCAGCCAGCCCTAAAAGGACAAAACCCATGTGGCTTACGCTTGAATATGCAACCATCTTCTTAAAGTCTTTCTGTGCCATCGCTACAAATGCCCCGTATATAATGCCTATCACAGCCAAAAGTGCCATCCACGGGCTAAACTCACGAGCAGCACCGGGAAGTATGGGATAACTAATCCTGTAGAATCCATAAGTGCCAAATTTCAAAAGTATAGCAGCCAGAATCACGCTTATAGGGGTCGGCGCCTCAACGTGTGCATCCGGCAGCCATGTGTGAAATGGAAATATAGGCACCTTAATAGCAAATCCTAAGAATAATGCCAGGAATACGAGCCATTGGAACCTCATTGCAAATAGACTACCTTGAGATGCCAGTTCCAGCATATTAAATGTATGCGGCTCACTATTAAAATATAAAGCAAGTATTCCTAATAACATGAATACACTGCCTGCCAGGGTGTATAAGAAGAATTTTATAGCGGCATATTCTTTTCTCGGTCCTCCCCAGATACCTATGAGAAAATACATGGGGACCAGCATCACTTCCCAGAATATATAGAATAGGAATAAATCAAGGGCACTGAACGCACCTAACATCCCTGTCTCCAATAATAGATACAGGACGAAATACTCTTTGACTCTCATGTCTATCCCCCATGACGCCAGACACGCAAGGAAGGATATCAAGACCGTAAGAAATATCATCGGGACACTGATACCATCTGCCCCCATGTAATAGTAAACATTCAATTGCGGAATCCATGAGAGTTTCTGTTCAAACTGCATCGCGGGGTTGGTAGGTTCAAAATTTATGAGCAGAATAGTTCCCAATACAAGGCACAGGAACGTGGTTATAACACCCAACACCTTAATAGAAACCGCCTTCTCCTTAGGCATAAAGAGCATAACTAATGCCCCTGCCAGAGGAATAAATGTTATTAGAGTCAAAATATATTGATTCATTCGTCAACCCTTTCTAAGATTACATGAGTTTTAAAACGATTATAATAACTACACCTAAAAATATAACGAGGGCGTAATTCTGGACAAGGCCTGTCTGGGCTAACTTCAGGACCTCGCTTGAAATCCTGGTAACCCATGCCACGCCATTGACCATGCCATCCACTATATAGACGTCTATCCACCGTTTTATTTTGCTCACAACCACCATGATATGGGCTGTCCGATTTACCAACCCGTCAATAATCTTCTGGTCAAATCTGAATGAGACCTGAGTAAGTCTAAGGTAAGGTTTTATGATAGTAAAATCGTACAGTTCATCAAACCAGTATTTGTTCAAGAGTATATTATACACCAGAGAGAACCTCTTGGCAATTAATTCCGCAGATATTATCCTCTTCATGTATATGGCCCATGCAAGGAAGATACCCGCCAGAGAGACAAATATTGATAACCCCATAACAAATGCGCTCGGCTCCGTATGGCTTTTTTCAAAATGTATAAAATGGCTGAACCAGTTGCCCATAAGCGGTGAACCAGGCAGTCCAACAAAGACTGCAAATACTGACAATATCATGAGCGGGACTGTCATGACCTTAGGGGATTCGTGGGGATGTATATCGCTTCTCTGTTCTCCAAAAAAGACGAGGAAACATAATCTAAACATATAGAATGAAGTGAGAAATGCGGTGAATGTCCCTACACAAAATATGAATAAGTGTCCGGGGATATCTGAATGAAATATTTCCAATAGGATTTCATCTTTGCTCCAGAACCCGCTTAAACCCGGGAATCCTGAAATAGCAAGTGAGGCAAGTATAAAC
The DNA here is from genome assembly GCA_964449965.1 of uncultured Planctomycetia bacterium. Lineage (GTDB taxonomy): Bacteria > Omnitrophota > Gorgyraeia > CAYVEO01 > CAYVEO01 > CAYVEO01. Next base: position 42,598 of record CAYVEO010000014.1, on the reverse strand, counting down.
GTAATGGCGGTAATCTTCATCTTTTTAAATAACCCGCCCATATCCGGTATATGCTGCACATGTGTCCCATGAATTACACTGCCTGCACCGAGGAAAAGCAGTGCCTTAAAGAACGCATGGGTCATCAGGTGAAATGAGCCTGCCGTATAACCCCCTGCCCCTAATGCCATCATCATATATCCTAACTGGCTGATTGTTGAGTATGCCAGGACCCTTTTTATATCATTTGCAACCAATGCAATGGTGGCAGCCATAAATGCCGTAATAGTTCCGATATAGGCAACAACGACCAAACTCTGCGGGTAGGCATGGAACAAGATAAAACTCCTCGCTACCAGATATACCCCGGCAGCGACCATAGTGGCTGCATGTATCAGTGCACTGACAGGAGTAGGTCCTTCCATCGCATCCGGAAGCCAGACGTGCAGAGGGAACTGTGCAGACTTACCTATTGCCCCGCAAAAGATGAGTATAGCGGCTATTGTCAAGAGACCGCTGCTATGGTTAGAGAGAGATAACCTCCCTGCCATCTCTCCAAAATCTACCGTGCCGATAGAATAGAATAGCGTCAATATGCCTAAGAATAGACCAACATCCCCTATACGTGTAGTTATAAACGCCTTCTTGCCGGCATTTGCCGCCACAGTCTTCTCAAACCAGAAACTTATTAAAAGATACGAACACAATCCCACCAATTCCCAGAAGATGTAGAGCTCCACATAATTATTTGACAATACCAGCCCCAGCATGGAAAATGTAAATAGGGACATATAGGCAAAGAACCTCGTGAACTTATGGTCGTTATGCATGTAGCCTATAGAGTATATCTGGATGAGCATGCCGATGAAGGTCACTACAAGGAGCATCATAGAGGTAAGGGGGTCAATAAGCCAGCCGAACTTGAGACTGAAATCCCCTAATCTAAGCCATTCATATCCCCTATTTATAGATTCACCATTCGCGACAGAAATGAATGCAAACAGGGAAAATATAAAAGAGACCGCTATAGCACCAATGGATAACCACGGTGCAGATTTACCCATTTTCTTTCCCGCAAGTATAAGTATTACAAATGCAATGAGAGGAAATATGGGTATTAAGAAACCATATTCAAGAAAATTAGGGAAATTTACCATTTCATTAAATTAATCTTGTCAACGTATATACTTTTTGCATTACGATAAATTGAGATAACTATCGCAAGCCCTACCGCAGCACTCGCCGCGGCAAGTCCGATTACAAATATAGCAAATATCTGCCCTGTCCCCTCTTTTGGAGATACAAAATTAGAAAAAGTTACCAGGTTTATATTCACCGCATTCAGGATAATCTCAATGGACATCAAGATGCCTATTGCATTACGCCTCGTCAAAGCACCATAGATGCCTATGGAAAATAATAGAGCGCCTAAAATCAAAAATGGGGTTGGCGTCATGATAATATTTTATTCCTTTTCCCTTCTGCTCAACACAATAGCCCCTATAAGGGCAATAAGCAGGACTACCGAGATAACCTCAAAAGGTAATCCATAAGTAGTGATGAGTTCCCTGCCAATGTCAGATACATTTACACGAGCCATTATCTCCCCGTTAACCATCCCGCTTTTGAGAGTTATACTTGAGAGCAGTATAAAGATTGACATTGCAACTATAAATGAGATAAACTTCTGTTGATTCGTCTGCCTTATGCTCGTATCACTTATTTTTGCAGTCAGCATGATAACAAATATTATCAATGTAACGATAGCCCCAACATATATCAATACCTGGATGGCAGCGAGGAACTCTGCTCCAAGAAATAGATATATACCTGCCACACCTACAAGACTCAAAGCCAGAAAAAGTGCGCTGTGGAACAGGTTCTTCAACGTAACTGCCAACAGGCTTGAGATGAGGACAACCGCTGCGATACAATAGAATATAATTATACTCATAATGTCTTATTTCTTTCGTCGCTCTCCCTTATCAAGTCCTGCACTAACTTTTTTCTGTCATAGACTGAAAGTTCATAAGATTGGTCCATTAATATAGCCTGTGTAGGGCATGGTTCAACGCATAACCCGCAGAACATACATGTCTCCATACTATAATTGAATTTAGCCGGGGTTTTGAGCCGTTTATTTGCCTCATCTACTGCAGGAACCACCTCAATGCACGCTACAGGACATGCCTTTGCACAGAGGGTACAGGCGATACATTTCTCCTTTATCAGTATAACCTTACCTCTGAATCTCTCCGGCATCTTCCAGCGTTCATCAGGGTACTGCATCGTCACTGCATGCTTGCATAAGTATTTAACAGTAACAGCCAGACCTGTTATAAGACTCCACACCCCTATAAAAATACTTTTAATATAATTTAATAAAAGCATAGTATTATCCCTGTAATGCCAATATTTACCAATGCAAGAGGCACGAGGAACTTCCAGCTCATCTCCATCATCTGGTCAACCCTTAGACGGGGGAACGTCCACCTCGCCCACATCAGGAGAAATACCACACCGTATGTTTTTATAAGAAACCATATTACCGGCGGGATAAATCCTGGCCCAAGCCAGCCTCCGAGAAATAACGTGGCGGCTATGGCAGAGATTATAAATAAGTTAGTATATTCTGCTACAAAGAACATGGCAAACTTCATCCCGCTATACTCCGTGTGAAACCCTGCTACTATTTCAGATTCAGCCTCTGGTATATCAAAAGGGGCACGGTTCACCTCTGCCGTGGCAGCCGTAATATATATAAGAAACCCGAGGAATTGCGGGACAATGAACCATATCCCTTTCTGGGCATGGACTATATCTACCATACTCAGTGAATTGGCGAGCATCAATACACCAACGAGAGAAAGGACTACAGGCACCTCATAACTTACTATCTGGGCAACAGACCTCATCCCTCCTAAGAGTGAATATTTGTTATTTGAACCCCATCCAGCCATAAATATACCCAGAACAGAGAGACTTGTAACTGATAGTATGTATAGTATGCCTATATTGAGGTCTTTCACTATTAACGTCTTCCCAAATGCCTTGCCGAAAGGTATACACACATAAGCCATAAATGCAGGGGCAAAGGCAACAATGGGAGCTGCGAGGAATACCCATTTATCAGCCCCCTTTGGGACGATATTCTCTTTTAAAAGCAATTTTACTGCATCAGCGATAGATTGCAGGACGCCGTGCCATCCAACCCGCATGGGTCCTAACCTTGTCTGTATGTGTGCACTAACCTTTCTCTCCCACCATATGAGAAACATCGCAGAGATAGAGATAAACCCTGCTACAATGGCACCGACTATGAGCATCCAGATAAGATTCATCATCTATCCAGTTCTCCAAGAACTATATCTATACTCCCGAGGATAGCCACCACATCTGCTACCTTCCAGCCTTTGCATATCTCCGGCAGGCATGAAAGGTTAGAAAAAGACGGTGCACGCACCTTTATCCGGTATGGTTTGGGATTGTTATCACTTACAATATAAAAACCTAACTCCCCTCTCGGTGATTCGCTTCTGAAATAGACTTCACCCTTAGGCGGCCTTATCACCCTCGGGACTTTGGCAATTATATCCCCTGCTGGTATATCATTCAGTGCCTGCTCCACTATATTAAGGCTCTGTCTCATCTCTTCTATCCTTACCTTATACCTGTCCCAGCAATCACCATTAGTCATGACAGGGACATCAAATTTAAAACGTTCATAGATGGAATAAGGCTCATCCTTACGCAAATCCCATTTTATCCCTGAGCCTCTGAGTGTTGGCCCGCTCACACCATAATTTATGGCAAGTTCTTCTGGCAGTATGCCAATACCCTTTGTCCGCTCAAGAAATATGGCATTCTTTGAAAGTAATGCCTCATAATCATTTATCTTGGGCTTGCAGTAATTGACAAATTTTTTTGCCTTATCCACGAAACCATCCGGCAGGTCACGGGACACCCCGCCTATGCGCATATAACTATAAGTAAGTCGTGCCCCGCAGGTCTCTTCATAAAGATTTAGAATCTCTTCTCTTTCCCTGAAACAATATAATAAAACGCTCCACGCACCCAGATCCAAAGCAAACGTCCCGAGCCAGACCATATGGCTTGCAACACGGTTTAATTCTGCCATGATAACCCGTATGTATTCAGCCCTCTCAGGGACATGGACACCCATGATACGCTCTACCGCCATACAATAGCCAAAATTATTATTCATGGCCCCGAGGTAGTCTAACCTGTCTGTATATGCTATAACCTGGGTATATGTCCTGTTTTCACATATCTTCTCAAAATTTCTGTGAAGGTATCCTATGTATGGTATAATATCCTGCAGGACCTCACCATCTAATTTTAACAGGAGGCGCAATATGCCATGGGTGGCAGGATGCTGAGGACCCATGTTAACAAAAAATTCTTCTGTATCTACCCCCACACTCATCTTTCTGGTAATACCTCCAACTCAGGGTCAGCGTAATCCTTTCTCAATGGATACCCAACCCACTCGTCAGACAACAATATCCTTCGCATGTCAGGGTGATTATTAAATCTGACGCCGAACATATCATAAGCCTCACGTTCAAACCAGTCTGCCCCCCTCCATACGCTTGATACACTGTCCAATACAGGCTCCTGTCGGTCAAGTCTAACCTTAATCGTCGCTTTATGGCGCATGGTAAACGAAAAGAGATGATATACGAGCTCTAACCTGTCTTTTAAGTCAACTACGGCGAGATTCATTAGATAATCAAATTCTAATCCCGAAGAATTTTTAAGAAATCTGCATACCTCAAGGATAACACTGGACGGGATTAAAATAGCCTTTGACTCATCCTCTTCAAAAGCAACATCCGGGAACTTTTCTTTTAGTTTAGATAACATAGAAATCTTCTGGGGACTGTCCCCTTATCGTCTCCTTCTTAATTTTCTCTTGTAATTTCATCAACCCATAGATAAGCGCCTCTGGTCTGGGTGCACAGCCAGGCACATGGACATCCACAGGCACCAGAAGGTCAACACCCTTAACCACAGAGTAAGAATCATAATAGTATGGGCCCCCTGAGATAGCGCAGCTCCCCATTGCAATAACATACTTTGGTTCTGGCATCTGCTCATATAAGAGTTTCAGCCGAGGGGCAATCTTCTTGGTAACCGTGCCGCTTACTATCATAAGGTCAGACTGCCTTGGGCTTGGCCTGAATACACCTGCGCCAAACCTGTCAATATCATACCGGGACGCTGCCGTTGCCATCATCTCTATGGCACAACAGGCGAGTCCAAACGTCATTGGCCACAAAGATGACGTTTTTGCCCAGTTCAGCATAAAATCAATAGATGAAATTATTATCTGCCCTCCCGGAATCTTTTCCACTATCCCTGGCACTTCATTTATCAAAGCCATTTCAACATCCCTTTCTTCCACGCATAAAATAGCCCTACAGCCAGAATAACGATGAAAAGCATCATCTCAAGATAAGCAAATAATCCCAGACTCCTGAAAATGATTGCCCATGGGATTATAAATACAGCCTCTACATCAAATATAAGGAATATAAGGGCGATGATATAGAATCTGACATTGAATTGAACCCATGACGAGCCTATAGGTTTCTCGCCGCACTCATAGGTAGAGGTTTTAAGAGGATTGGGCCTGTTAGGTCTTAATACCCAGGAAAACAAGAACGCCCCCAAAACGAACGCAATCCCGAATAGGAGAAAAAGTCCTATATAAGCATATTCTGAGATAGGATAGATAGCCATAATTATATAATAAAAATGATATTCCATTATAGCAACTTGTCCCTCTATGGTCAAGCATTATTTTTCTTGATTTTTCTTGACTTATCTATGCCCACAGTATATATTTAATCTTGTGAGTATGGTCTTGATTTACGATGGGGAATGTTCCCTCTGTCAGGCTACAAAAAACTGGATTGAAAGGAATGCGGTCCCGGGACAAATTGAGTTTATATCATGCCAATCCGAGGAAAGGAAGAGGCGTTATCCGCAAATAAAGGAAGAGGTATGCCTTCAGGCTATGCAGGTAATCCTGCCAGACGGGCAAATTTTTGCAGGGGATAAGGCGTTTCCTGAAATTTTTTCCCGTCTCAGGCGATGGAGGTGGCTTGCGTATATCTTTAGATTACCTGGTATAAAATTTCTATCTCCACATATCTATGCCTGGGTCTCTAAAAACCGGCATAGATTCATATAAATAATCAATAAGACTCGGTTGGGAAAATACGATAAGGGTATTTATCTGCGTATATAGGACTCATTGTATTGGTCAAAAAGGTTATATTAATTACCGATAAATTGCCTATAAATTGCCGATAAACTATAAGCCCTTGAACGGTTGGACTTATCAGCGACAACCAGCCAGCCTTCTTCAACCCATTTTTTCATAAGGTTCCTTGCCATGCGAACAGACAATCCAAGCGAATCTGCCGCATCCAGCGTTGTTATTCGTTCTTTTTTAGCGAAGAGTGAAAAAACAATACGCGCCCGCCGGTCCAATTTCCGCAATTCTTCTGGTTCAGACAACGTTCCTTTTTTAGAAAGAGACACTGCTTCGTTCTTAGCAAGCGTAAACACCTTTGCCAGAAGTGAAGCAAAATATTCAATCCATGATGTTAAATCAGCATCTTTTCTCCCTTCGTAATAATTATGATGGGGATGAACAGCAAGGGATTTGTAGTAGGCTTCAAGGTCACGGGCATGGTGCTCTTCCATTGAAAAGAAACCATTGAGTCCATAACCATCTCTCTGTAGAATAAAGGTAACCAGAAGTCTTGCCGTTCTTCCATTACCATCATAATAAGGATGAATCGTGACAAACTGATAGTGTGTAAGAGCCGCGATTATAGGGACAGGTTTTTTTTCTTTTTCTGCCTTTTTCACCCAGCGCACCATCTCTGTCATTAGTTTGGGAACATCCTTTGCTTCGGGTGGCAGATAAACTACTGTACCGGATGCTGAATCACGGATAGCATTCTGGCCATTCCTGTAAGCAGTTGGTTTAGTACGTTTCCCTTTTTCAACAATAGCGTGCAACCTTTTAATTAAATCTTCGGTTAACTCCATTCGTTTAGATGCCCATTCTTCTATTTTCAAGAGAGCGTCCCAGTAATTTTTTACTTCTTTAACGTCTCGTTCACGTCCATGAAAATGAGTTTTTTTCTGCTCAATAACATCCTCCGCCTCTTTTAATGTAAGGCGGTTTCCTTCTATGCTCGTTGAGTAATGCGTTGAACGCACGCGCGCCTTATACCGAAGTTCGGCTTCAATAGCAGGCGATAGCGGAGTATTTTCAACTATGGCTTTTGCCGCCTCAATTTCCATAAGAGAACTGGCAATAGACTCATTAATTCTATAGACCGGTTTCCACATCTTATACTTTTCATTCATCTTAAGATTACTCTCTACCTGCCATTATGCTCAATTTACATAAATATTATATCATAAAAAGAGATAAAAGAAAAACACTTTTTTTTCTTGACAAAATGATACTCTTGTGGTATCATTATAGTGATGCTAAAATGAGACTGATTACGAGGAACACGGATTATGCAATAAGGGCACTTCGTTTCATCGCCCGGAATGATAAAAGGAAAGAGACTATTCCTGTTTACGAATTGGCAAGAAACCTTAACATTCCAAAGCCCTTCTTAAGAAAGATACTTCAGGTATTAAACAAAAAGGGGATTCTTAAATCTTATAAAGGTAAGGGCGGCGGATTTATGCTGGCTGTTCCACCAAAAAGGATTTTCCTGATTAAGGTAATAGAGATATTCCAGGGTCCGTTAAAACTCAACGGGTGTATTTTAAATAAGAGTCTCTGCCCTGACATGAGGTCATGTGTCCTTAAGAAAAAAATAGGGGGAATAGAAAAAAACGTGGTTTCGGAATTAGAGTCTATTACTTTAGCATCTTTATTGGAGGAAGAAAGATAATGGAGATTAAAGAATTACAAAAAAAGGAGGTAGTAAAATGAGTGCATTTGAAGGTTGTCCGGGTTCAAAGATGCAGGATTTTAGAGAGAAGGGGCAAGGGTCAAAAGAGGAAAGTGGTAAAAGAGAATCACAACTCAGGCAGTGGCCTATACAGCTTCATCTGGTTTCTCCGATGGCGCCATATTACGAGAAGGCAGACGTGCTTTTATCGGCAGACTGCGTGGCATACACTGCAGGTGATTTTCACAAGGATTATCTTAAAGGGAAAAGTATAGCCATTGCCTGCCCGAAACTTGATGAAGGTCAGGATGTTTATGTAGAAAAGATAAAATCTTTCATAGACGACGCTAAAATCAACACCTTAACTGTTATGACCATGCAGGTGCCATGTTGTGCAGGTCTGGTTGCCATAGCAGAACAGGCTCTTCAATCTGCCAAAAGAAAGATACCGATTAAGTCTATTGTTGTGAGCCTTCAGGGAGACGTCCTTTCTGAGGAATGGGTTTCGTAATTATGCCTGGTGTAAAAATATCTCCTGATATCTATTGGGTTGGTGGCATTGATTGGAAGGTGAAAATTTTTCACGGGCACACCTTTAATACAAAAAGGGGTACCACCTATAACTCTTACTTGGTTTTAGGTGAAAAGGTTACCCTGATAGATACTGTCTATGCGCCTTTTGCAGAGGAGATGATTAATAATATAAGGCAGATTATCCCTCCAGAGAAGATAGACTACATTATATCCAACCATGCAGAACCAGACCACTCGGGTGCCCTTAGCAAACTGCTCAAACTCTGCCCAAAGGCAAAAATATCAGGCACTGCAAAATGTAAAGAGGGGTTACAAAAACAATATTTTGGCAATTGGGATTTTCAGGTTGTGAAATCCGGCGATAAATTAAAGTTAGGTAAGAGGACCCTCACTTTTATTGAGGCGCCGATGATTCATTGGCCGGATACTATGTTTACATATTTAGTTGAAGATGCAATCCTCTTCCCTAACGACGCCTTTGGCCAGCATTACGCAACAAATGAAAGGTTTGATGATGAGGTTGATGAGACTATACTTATGGATGAGGCTGCAAAATACTATGCAAATATACTCCTGCCATTTAGTTCTTTAACATTAAGAAAAATTGAAGAACTCAAGAATATGAATATCCAGCTCAGGATGATTGCCCCCAGTCATGGTATTATATGGCGTAAGGAGCCAATGAAGATTATCAATACCTATCTATCCTGGGCAAGTAATGAAACAAAACGAAAAGCGGTAGTTGTATATGAAACGATGTATGGCGCAACAGAGAAGATGGCAAGGAAGATAGTTGAAGGGATAATAGGCTCAGGGGTGGAAGTCAGGCTCTTTGATATAAACCAATCTGACAGGACAGAGGTAATCAAAGAGATGCTTGATGCAAAAGGGTATATTATCGGTTCATCAACACATGACAATAACATGCTGCCTAACATAGCAGGATTCCTGGAATTCTTAAAAGGATTAAAGCCTAAGAATAGAATCGGAGGAGTATTTGGCTCGTATGGCTGGGGAGGAGGGGCTGTCCAGAGGATTGAGAATATTCTTAAAGAAACCGGGATAGAAGTTATCCAGCCATCTCTTTCAGCCAAGTATGTCCCGGACGATAATGAAATCAAGCAATGCTATGAATTCGGAAGAGACTTTGCAAATAGCATATCTTAATCAATCTCTGACTTGTTCTTCCTCTTCATTAAGTCATTCACGGCAAGTAACGGGTCTTTATTCTTAAATAAGACAGCATATATCTCACGGATAATAGGCATATCCACCTTATTCTTTTTGCTGAGTTCATAGGCTGACTCAGTAGTGCTTACCCCTTCAACGACCATCTCTGTCTTGCTTATTATGTCTTTCAGTTTCTTGCCTTTGCCTATTTCTTCCCCAAGCCACCTGTTTCTACCATGCGGGCTTATACAGGTAGTCACCATATCTCCCATACCGCTCAGCCCTTCAAACGTTCGCATGTCAGCGCCCATATTTACCCCGAGCCTCGTTATCTCAACCAACCCCCTTGTAAGTAATGCGGCCTTTGTATTTGTCCCGAATCCAAGACCATCTGATATGCCTGCAGCTATAGCAATGATATTCTTGAGCGCACCGCCTAACTCTACCCCTATAACGTCCTGGTTGGTATAGACCCTGAATCTATCCGTTGAGAACACCGTCTGTATCTGACGAGAAATGTCTTTCCCCTGAGATGCCGCCACTACAGTAGTTGGTATCCCTCGTGCTACTTCTATGGCAATACTCGGACCTGAAAGGACGGCTAACTTTACTTCTCCCAGAAGTTCCTCAATTATCTCAGACATCCTCTTCAATGTCTTATTTTCAATACCTTTGGTTACACTAACGATGATAGAATCCGAAAAATCAAATCCATTCAACTTACCAACCACGCCGCGCATGAATTGCGATGGGACTGCGAGGACGACTACTTTTGAACTGCTTAACGCCTCCTCCAATCTTGAGGTAATCAAAATCTCTTTTGGAATGGGTATAGAGGGAAGAAATTTCACGTTCTCCCTTTTCTCTTTCAAAAACCTTACATATTCAGGAAATGCGCCCCATAGCGAAACTTTGTAACCTTTTTTGGAGAGGATAATCGCCAGCGTAGTCCCCCAGCCACCATCACCAATAATTGCAATCTTCATATAATTATTCTTTCTTAAAGTTAATCTTGTTCTCTGTCCCTTGTAATAATCTCTTTATATTCTCTTTATGCCTCCAGATAACTATTATGCCCATGATTAGACCAAATAAAATATATTCTGACGGAGACTTAAAGAGCATGAGGAATACCGGCAATATAACCGCACTGCACACCGAACCCAATGAGATATATCTACTCAATGTCACGAGGACGAAAAACAATACCAGTGTTATGCCTACTGCAATTGGGTTCAGAGCCAGGAATACACCTGCACCGGTAGCTACGCCTTTGCCTCCCTTGAATCGTGAGAAGACAGTCCAGTTATGCCCTGAAATTGCTGCAGCACCGAGCAGGACGCTGAACAACCCTTTGCTAATCGGCACATTAACAAGATGCGGAATCACTACAACAGGCGTAAATCCTTTGAGTATGTCAATAATAAGAACTATTATCCCCGGTATCTTCCCAACCACCCTGAATACATTCGTAGCACCGATGTTTCTACTCCCATACTCCCTGATGTCAATCCCTTTAAGCAATTTCCCAAAAACCAAGCCTGTGGGTATAGAGCCTATAAGATAGGCAGCTATTATAGAAACAATGATTAACATAATATTGATTATGATGACAGGCGGGACGCCCGTCCTACATTTCTCGTCTGCTATTTCTAAATTCAAGTCTTATGGGAGTGCCTGTCCAATCAAAAGCCCTCCTCAGGTGGTGTTCTATGAATTTCGCATGGTCTGGCTTTACCATTTTTTTATTATTTACGAATATCATGAATTTAGGAGGCCTAATCCCTGCCTGGGTTATGTAATGTAACTTAAGGGTCCTGCCGCTCCTGAACGGCGAGGAAGAGGACTTTTGAATATTTTGTAACGCCTCGTTTAATTCCGGTGTCTTTAGAGTCATTGAACTGTTCTTAAATATCACTGCACTTAAATCTATTGCCTTTAAACAATTCCTGCCTGTGAGACACGAGGTAAAGAGGATGGGCGCATAGTCCAAAAAACTTGCCCTATTCCTTATGGATTTCTCATAATGTTCCATCCTGACGTCTTTAACAAGGTCCCATTTATTCAGGACAATCTCTATGCCCTTACCCTCTTTCTCTACAGTATTAATTATCTTCAGGTCTTCAACAGTTACTCCCTGGACAGCATCTAACATCACAAGATTTACGTCAGAATGCCTTATACTTTCCAGCGACCTTGACATGCTATATACGTCCAGCACTTCTTTAATTTTACTCTTATGACGAATACCTGCCGTATCTATTACTATAAATTTATTCCCATCCTTTTCAAAAAGGGTGTCTATAGAATCTCTTGTCGTCCCTGGCGCAGCATCTACTATTACCCTGTCTTCCTGCAAGAGATAGTTCAGGAATGACGATTTGCCCACGTTGGGCCTGCCTACAATTGCAATCTTTATCCTGTCAATCTCCCCAGCCTCTTTTTCATCCCCTGCCTTACCGAGGGAATCCGTTATCCTGTCTAAAAGGTCTCCTATCCCTAACCCATGTAAGGCAGATATACTGAATGGCTCACCCAGGCCCAATTCATAAAAATCTAACACCTTGAGAGAATAATTGTCTGTATCTACTTTGTTAACTACCAATATGACCTTGCACCCTCTTTTCCGCAAGAGGTCTGCAATCTGCCAGTCAATCGGTGTGATACCGTCTTTAACGTCTAAGAGGAATAATACCAGGGCTGACTCATCTATCGCCATCCCTACCTGTTTTAATATGAGACCAGAAAGTCTTCCTTTATCCTTAGGTATCATGCCGCCTGTATCTACCAATCTAAACGACCTGTCCTCCCATTGGATAGTTTCATATAGACGGTCACGCGTAATGCCGCTTACCTTGTCTACTATTGCCTTTCTCTTTCCGACAAAGCGATTGAAAAGGCTGGATTTGCCTACATTAGGACGTCCTACTATTGCAACAACAGGTATTCCCATCTCATGACTTTTTATTAATATGCACAACCTGATTTAATAATCGGCTTCCATTAGCGATGTATGTAAGCCCGGAGATTATCGTAAAGAAGACGGTAATATAACATATGATTTTAAGGTAAGGCATCTTCAGCAATACCCATATTATAGTGAGCATCTGAAAGAAGGTGGTTACCTTGCCTAATTTATTAGGGGAAATCTGGAGATTACCTAAACCCATATGTATGATTACCGCACCGATGACCAATATTACGTCCCTGCTTATCACTGCTATGGGCAGCCACGGCGGGAGTCTATATTCAAAAGGGAATTTGTCCGTTATTGAAAGAGTTATAAAACAAGTAGTCAAAAGCAGTTTGTCAGCCAGGGGGTCTATAATACTGCCTAATACCGTCTTCTCACCCTTAACCCTGGCAACAAATCCATCTACCGCATCACTCAACACTGCCAAAGAAAAGAACGCCAATGCCCAGAACCTGATATAATCTTTCTCCGGCGTATAATATATTATGAAAGCAACAAAAAATGGGATGATGAGTATCCTTAAGATTGAAAGTTTATTTGCTAAATTCATTTGGGCATCCGTAATCTATTGGGCGGCCAGAATATTAGAAATGTCTTGCCTATCAGATTCTTCTTAGGCACAAACCCCCAGTACCGGGAATCATAGCTGTTGGCGCTATTGTCACCCATAACAAAGAAATAACCTTCCGGGACTTTTATTTTCACACCCTCTTTGCCATAATCCCCACGGTTATAATAATATATCCTGCCTATCGGACTTGGATTATCCTTTATTACCTCACCATTGACATATATTTTGCCTTCCTTAATCTCCACCTCTTCTCCGCTCATAGCAATCATCCTTTTTACAAAATTCTTCTTGGGCTCATGGGGCGGCTTGAAGACCACTATATCCCCTCTTTCAGGTGCTTTAAATTTGTAAATAAACTTATTTACAAGTATCCTGTCACCCTGCTGTATTACTTTCAGTCTTGTCCTGTCTTTTGGACATCTTTTTTTGTTCCTCTTATCTGTGTAGTCTGTCCCACTATAATTAGAGCCGCATACCTTGCATGTTGCGACAATCCCGTGTAACGTAGGCTCCATAGACCCTGTGGGTATCTTCATTGCCTCAATGACAAACGTCCTCAAGAGCATCGCCAATACAAAGGCAAAGACCAATGATTCAACCCATTCCCGAACCGTATTCTTAGTCTGCTGTTTCATATCTTTAGCACCGCAAGGAACGCCTCCTGTGGAATCTGGACTTTGCCGAACTGTTTCATCCTCTTCTTGCCTGCCTTTTGTTTCTCCCACAGTTTGCGTTTCCTCGTAATATCCCCTCCGTAGCACTTCCCTGTCACATTCTTACCAACCGGCCGGATTGTCTCTCTCGCTATAACCTGTGCCCCTATAGCTGCCTGGATAACCACTTCAAATAATTGACGTGGAATAAGTTCTTTTAGCTTTCCTGCCAGCTGCCTGCCTTTAACCTGCGCCTTTTGCCTGAAGATCAGCGAAGATAAGGCATCGCATGGTTCGCCATTTATCAGTATATCTAATTTTACAAGCTGGGTAGGTAGATACCCGATAAATTCATAGTCCCATGAACCATATCCTCTCGTCACTGATTTTATCTTGTCATAAAAATCTACGATGACCTCAGCCAGAGGTAATTCATAAATCAGCATACCCCTCTCAGGGGACAGATACTCTGTGCTCTTATAGATACCTCGCCTCTCCTGGGCAAGTTTCATAACACTGCCCACGGCATCACCCGGGACTATCAAAATCCCACGGACGAATGGTTCTTGTATCTGGTCTACCTCGTAAGGAGGCGGGAGCTCTGTCGGATTATCCACATCTGTCAATTCCCCGTTTTTCTTCTTAACCTTATAGACTACGCTCGGTGTAGTGGCTATTATGTCTAACCCGTATTCACGTTCTAACCTCTCCTGGATTATATCCATATGAAGCAGCCCGAGGAATCCGCACCTGAACCCAAAACCTAAAGAGGCAGACGTCTCCGGCTCATAGACAAACGACCCATCGCTCAATCTCAACTTGTCTAATGACTCGCGTAACAATGGGAAATCTTTGCTGTTTATAGGATATATCCCGCAGAATACAAGAGGTCTTACCCTTTTATATCCAGTCAAAGGCTTTAACGCAGGATGGCTGACCGTTGTAATTGTATCACCTGCATTCACCTCTCTGGCTTCTTTAATGTTACATGTAATGTAACCCACCTCGCCGCATCCGAGAGAATCTGTTTTCACGGGGCGTGGTTTAAAGACGCCCACTTCCATAACCTCATATACGTTTCCCGTTCCCATTAATCTTATGTTCATACCCGGCTTTATATGTCCATTCATTACCCTGACATATACTACCACGCCCTTATACGTATTAAATGAAGAATCAAATATCAACGCCTGGAGAGGCTCTCTCGTATCCCCTTTTGGCGGAGATATTTTCTGAATAATCCTTTCAAGTATATTTTCAATCCCTTCGCCCTTCTTTGCACTTGCAAGTATAACCTCTTTCTCATCAAATTTTAATATATCCCTTATCTGTCCATAGACACGGGGAATGTCAGCGTTTGGCAAATCTATTTTATTAATAATAGGTATTATGGATAAATTATGTTCTCTCGCAAGATAGAGATTTGCTACTGTCTGAGCCTCCACACCCTGCGCTGCATCCACAACCAATAAAGCCCCTTCGCAGGCAGCCAATGATTTAGAGACCTCATACGTAAAATCTACATGTCCTGGCGTATCAATAAGATTAAGGGTATATTCCTTCCCATCCTTTGCGTGATAGGTAATCTTCACTGCGCTTGCCTTTATTGTTATCCCTCTTTCACGCTCCAGGTCCATGTCGTCTAAAAGTTGCTCTCTGAATTCTCGCTGGGTTATAGTACCTGTCCGTTCCAGTAATCTGTCTGCTAACGTAGATTTTCCATGGTCTATATGGGCAATGATGCAAAAATTCCTGATGAGTTCCTTAATCATGTCCTGACGCCAAGATTCTCTTCAGGTCTGATACTATCCTTTACCCTGATACCTGATGCAAACTCTTTTCTGGAAGGAAGTGGTTTCTCTATTCCAAACGTATCCCTTTTGACTTCTAAGTAGTATAGATAATTATCAAAACTGACGTCTGACGGCACCCTGTGGTCAACGTGCGGGATATAGCCCCCCGTCTCAACCAATTTCTTTAGCCTATTTATTTCCTTTTTAATTTCCCCTTTGCCTTTTATAAGGGCTACCTTATCCACCCCGCCCATCAAAAGCACCTTATCCCCGTACTTGTCCCTTATCTGTATAGGGTCAGAGCTGCATGCTACCTCAAGCGGAAACATGCAATTCACGCCGCCTTCTAACCATAATTCTACAAGTTCATTGATATTACCATCACAGTCAACATATACAACATCCACACCATACTTCTTCAGGAAATCCGTAATCCTCTTATACCGTGGAACCATATATTCCTTGAATAATTTTGGAGAGATTATTGGACCCTTATTAAATGCCATATCCTCCCACACAGAGGCAAAATCCAATTTAACCTCCTTTACTGCCTTGTCTATAATAGTAAGGATATAATTGGTAAGATACTCCATCATATCCTCTATGAGTTTCGGCTCGTCATAAAATGCCACTGTCACGTTTTCAAAGCCCATCCAGTTCCTGAGCCACCCAAATAGGCTCCCTACACTTATCCCTAACGGATAATCTCTATTGAGCCACTCTTTCTTTAACTCCTCCCAGTTATCAGGATACCTCCCTGGTGTATTCGGGTCAAGCCGCTTCTTGAATCTTTCCCAACTTTCTCTATCCTTGATCGGAAATTCCAGATATTTCGGAATGGTTTGAATACCCTCTTTATTAATAAGACATTTTACCCCTTCACCATTTATAATAACCTTATGGGCTGCATCTTCCTCAATGACCTTATATTCAAAGGGCGGCACCAGCCCTATGTTTACGGGTACCCATTTTCTTCTGTCAAATCCAAAATATACGTCTGCAACTTCATTATTATTAACCTGTTTCGGTAATCCCTCATTATGCCACCTGGTAAGGCACTCGTCCCAATATCCAAATTCCTCATCAGGGACACGGTCCACCTTTTTAAAATGCATCGTATTTACCCACCGTTCTCTATCATTCACTGTATCATACCCCCTCTTTAAACAGTATATAACAAAACCAAAAAAAGGTCAATGAAAAAAAAGCCCCCCCGACGTTACGTCGGGGGGGGCGAAAGTCTTAGCGGTTTTTCAGAACCTGAATATCACACCAATCTGTCCTAAGAACCCGGAATAGTCAAGTTCGTTCTGGTTTGGTACCCACGAATCTGAACCTGTTACATCAAATTCACCGTTAACATAATCTGCCGAAGCAAAAAACTTGAAACGCTCTCCAGTCGTAGTAAAACAGATACCCCCAAGGAAACCCACAGACTCATCAAGCGATATTGTAGATACACCTTCCCAGTTCGGGTCCATAAAATACAATACACCAACATGCGGGCCAATCTCTATCCCGGAAATTTTAAACCTAACAGCAGCATCACCCTGGACTAATGGCGCCCTGAATGCATCGTTATACAAATATCCTCCTCCGGCAGTAAAAGCATATACTAAATATACTGTATTTCCCGTATCAAACTCAACATATTCCGTATCAAATTCCACCCCGCCAAGCAATGTAGGCATCCAGCTTGTACTCCCGTCTATCTCTTCTATTAGAGAACCCGAAGTCGCACTAAAATCATCTGCATCAGGACTCACCAAAAACGCTGCAGGATTCGCATTCACAATAAACCTCATCTCTGCAAAACACATCCCGGAACCCAAAAGCATCATACCTATAGCAATCATAACCGCTGATACAGCCCCATTCCTTTTCATACTTTAATTCCCTCCTTTTGAATTAAATAGAACCGTCCCCTTTATCTTATGGTCCATTCCTGTGGGTGGTGGAAATATTTTAATTCACCCTCTTCAACATATACTCCAACTGCTTTACAATCTACGTTAAATCTATCAAGGAAATATTCCCTGTCCCTTACTAACTGTCTCCTCACCCCAACTTCATCTCCAACACTCTTTATCTCAACTAAATAGAGTAGTTCAGTATATACAAATATTAAATCAGGTGCACAGATTACCACCCTGCCATTTCGTGTCCTGCATACTGGTTCATCAAGTACACATAGATTATCAGACGGCAATTCTACCATTTCGGGATTCTCTAATATCTTCCACCTTATAACCTCGTGGGAATGCATTCGGATATTATTCAAATTCTCTTCAAGGGTAGGAATAACCATAGAGGATTCTATCCTCCTCTGTTTTCTTAGCCATACGTCCAGACTATTCCAATTATACCAATTACTGATACCCTCCCATGACCTTAATTTATCCTCTAACCTGTATGCCATTGCCCTGGTTCTGCTCTTGAAAAAATTGTATCTTTTGTTCCTGAATTCTCTCTTACTAATATGTACCCCCCCTTTAATTTAATATTTATTCTATAACTACATAGCAAAAAGCGTGCCATGATTAAAAAAAATCGGGTAATTAGATATATTTTTTTATCTAAGTTACCCGATTATCGTCTAAGAAACATCATTAATATATTTTATTATATTTTACATTCTGTTACCTTTTAGATTGCTTTCAGTTATAAATATTGCACAATAAATGTTCATTTTGAACATTATTTGAACATTTTTCTATTATAACTCTATGTTTTAAAGCATATTATAAAAATAATGCACTATTATTATTCCAATGCACTATTTTTGTGCCTATTTTCGCTCTCCAGAGATTAAATCTTCTCACCAAAGCACCTTCGTAATCGCATCCCAGCCTTCAAACATAGACTTAACCGCCGATAAGTCGCCGATAATCCTCTGATAGGACATAATAGGCATCCCTCTTTCCGGAACCCTGTCTTTTAATAAAGCCTTCTTCAATCCACTTTGTAAGCAAGTCCCGTGCAGTTCTATCCTTGATATGAAAAATAGCACAAAGATTTTTTGTCCTGAGTTGGAAATGACTGCGGAAATAGGTGAGTATTCTTTTTTCCCTTGGCCTAATGGCTTGAAGAAGTTCTATATCCTTTTTACTTCTTTGAGGAAAAAATTTTTGGGCCGAGGATAGGGCCTTTTCTTTTACCTCTTCAAAGACTACGGCACCCCCTTCCACAAAATAATCAAGCCATTCTGTAATATCAGGGTTTGGATTATCATAATAATTAAACCCTTGGCATTGATGCAGGGTATCATAATACCCTTTTAAATCTCCTGCATAATATTCCTCAAGAGAATAGAATTGTTTTAAATCATATTTTTCCCGGTAAAGAAGAAAAGTTGCAAGAGCCCTTGCGGTACGTCCATTACCATCCATAAAAGGATGGATTGTCACCAACTGATAATGTGCTATACCTGCTTTTAAGACAGGGGGTGTGTCACTTTTTTGATTAAGCCAATTAATCAGCGATTTCATCAGTGGACCAACATCCCTGGCTTCGGGCGGGAAATAAACTGCTTTCCCTGTCTTTGCATCGTAGATTGCATTTTGTGCCTCGCGATATTCTCCACGAAGTTTCCCTTTGACAATTCCCTTCTGAATAATGGCGTGCATATTTTTGATGAGTCTTTCGTGTATAGGCTCTTTTAATCTGGAAACATTAATAATCCATTCCATACAATTGTAATAGTTCATCACTTCTCTTTTATCAATTTCACGGGCTATGACTTCTTTACCACATAGAAGGTCATTCGTCTGCTTTAAAGTGAGGCGATTCCCTTCAATTTTAGTGGAATAATGGGTCATCTTCGCAGAGGCTTCTTGACGGAATTCTCCTTCAAGAGTAAGCGGCATTGCAAGGTTATCTACAATTTCTCTGGATGCCTCTATCTTTCCAAGATGTTTAATGATTCGGGAAGTAACCTGAAATATTGGGTTGTAGGTCATTCTTACGCCTCTCCGTGTTAAATACATGTTGTCACCTATGATTTCAAATATCTCCTTCTCACGCCGATAAACCGCCGTCAAGACACCGATGAAATCATTATACTCTACCCATACCCTCTTTGCAAGATTTATTTTTTAACAGATTTATTTTTTAACACAAATTTTTTGAGCGAGCCGATGAAAAATTTTACGTCTGGCGACATTAGATTTTTCAACCCTTGACAAATGTAGAAATGTGTAGTATTATTATAGCAATGAAAAGGGGCATCCTGTATCTATTATTGCCTGTCCTGCTTATGACAGGCGGGACGTTTGTCCTACCTATTCCCACGCTATGTAATGCCGATGGCAAATTAGACAGTGTGGAATGGAACTTTGAACAGGACTACGAACCATTAGACGTAAGAAGTGAGTTTGATACTATCTCTGTCCAGGTAAAGGTATCTAACACAAGTCCAACTACGGAATCCTTTCGCATATTATTTGAATTGATTGAGAAGGTTTCACCTGGTCTGGTCAAGGATTGGATGTATGGAGGACCAACACATATTGGCGGATGGGCTTCTCAAGGGGATTTGGCTGAACACGGGTTCCTTGATACCTGGGGTGAGGTCCAGAATACCCTGCCAATCCCGCCGTATGAATCCCAGACTTACGATACCATTTATACTTTAAGGGGGCCCCCTCCAAATGCTGACTTAGAAATCAGGGTAATGCTTTACGATTTGGAAGGAACGCTTCTTGATAGATTTGATTCTAATAAAAAGGCAAATATCAGATTTACTTTACAACCCTATACAGGTCCTGGCGAACCTCCAGAAGACGCACAGGGATGGGTAAATACAAATAAGCCCGCCTATACAGATAGTGACACAATCATTATTGAATACGCAATGTCTGCATCTACTCTCGGTAAAGATAGATATCCCACCTATCAATCTTCATGGGACAATGCGATGGTAAACATATACGATATTACCGCCGAAAACATCTTAGTGGATTCTTATCCTCTTCAAAAGGCTAAAAGGCGTGTTCAGGATTATCAGGAATGGGGTGAGACAGGAGGCAAGGCTTATTCAATATCCAAATTTAAAGACGCCTTTCCCATTACCAATTACCTGACGTTGAACCCAGACAAAATCGGCAAAGGATTGATTGAGGGGCACAGTTATGAAGTGGCACTAAAGAATGACAGCGGGCAGGCGTCGTATCTCCTGCCTTTTGATGTTCTGGATGTATTTACTTATCTTGGTGCAGGAGAACCATCCATAAATCTGACTACCTCTATTGAAAAAATTCCTGCTACCCCTAATAACCCATTGCCTATTTATAACTATAATATTGCCTACACTAATATAGGTTTTGCAGACGCCTATGAAGTGGTAATTGCAGAGAATATTCCTGTGGAATCTACCTATGTCCAAGGGAGTGCAAGTTATAATAGTGTCGGCACAAAAAGCATAAGTCCAAATATTGTTCAATTCTTTGATGGCATAAGTTGGAATAATGCCGAGCCATCTGACCCATCAAAGGTTATATCTATCAGATGGCTCTGGGACCCAAATGTTGTAGCGGCAAACGATAATAGAGATGATTATGGGCCAGATGAGGGAATGGTTGGTTTTGAGGTTACCCCTAAACCTGGAATGGTATTATCCACAAAGAGTTTGGGGACGGCCTCTGTCCTATACCGTTCAAAAGACGAGCCGCCCAGAGGTATTGCTCAGATGAGCATATCCTCCTCTCCTCAAAAACAGAAGCAAGGAGTAATCACCTTTGACAGAATACTATCTGGCGCTAAGGTAGGCCAGCACAAGGCGCCTCCTACCACACAGGTAGAGATGACCGTAACTATTGAGACCTCTGAGGAATTGAAAGAGGCTGTCCTGACAGATTACTTCCCCAAAGAATGGATTGTTACGGATTCAAAGGGCGGCATAATCAGTGAATATTCCATTGATTATAACCAGATTGTATGGCAATTAGGGACTGTCACTGGTAAGGGGACAAAATCATATATTATAAGAAGCCCTGAACTAATCATACCTCCTGTCAAATATTATTTCCAGACAGGATTAGAATACCAGGGAGGTTCTGCCAGGAGCGAACAGTGGATGGTTATGGTATCTGACCCGGTCAGCGGCGGTAATGCAGAGATGGTTCCTCATAATGTCATTGCCAAATCCACAGGCAATACATTCACATATTACATCAAGGTACTTGGAACAGGAGCCGCTTCAGGCATAATAGCCGATGAACTCACGATAACCGTTCATTCAAGTTTTTCCAACGTATCTATAGCCGCATCAGGTGCAGTTAAGATAAACGGGACCGCTGTAACTTCCTATTCCAGGAGTGTTGCAAGTAATGTAATAAGCATAACGAGTATCAATCCAACCGCTGGCAAGAATGACGTTATAGACGTAACCTTTACTGCAGATGCCCCTACCTCACCAGATGTTACAGGTGTAGATTTCACATCTACTATAGAAGGTATTGCCACAACCACAGGTACTAATATCAATGGAGACACTACTGATGGTAATACCATTACTGTCACTACAAGCAGTGGTAATGCAGCAGCAACTGCAGTGGCAGAGATAACACCTACGAGTGTTACTACAGGAACCACAGGACAGAGTTTTACCTATAGTATATTCCCGACTATTGGGGCATCTGACACAGGTGTAAACCAAGTCAAAATAACTGTCCCTTCTACATATTCGTCCATCAGCATGAATACGAGCGGCGCGGTTACTGTTGCGGGTTCCAGTGTCACTTATACCCGCACTATTGCAAGCAATGTTATAACTGTTGACCTGACAACAAAGGTTACAGGCAGCCAGGTCATTGCAATTACGTTTACTGCTACAACACCATCCTCTGCCGATAGCGGCACTAACTTCACTTCTACTGTAGATGATACAGGAACATCAACTCCGGGTGTACAGAGTGCATCATCAGGTGATGGGGATAACGCTGGTAATGGCGGCACGTGGACAGTAACTGCAAGCGCCTCAAATCCAGCTGTCACCTCTGCTGTTGCCGAGATTACACCTACCAGTGTCATCACAAATACTACAGGCCAGATCTTCACATACAGTATATTCCCTACTGTTGGGACAGGAACAGGTATAAATCAGGTCAAGATAAATGTTCCATCAACCTATTCAAGTATAAGCGTAACGAGTGTCCAGGTAGGCGGCGTCCTCCATGCTACATCAGGTAATCCTGCAACGAGATACACGAATAATTCTACAGGGAATACCATTATAATTGATTTTACCCAGAATAAGACAGGCAATTCTGTTATTGAGATAAAGTTCACTGCCACTACGCCATCATCTGGAGATAGTGGAACTAATTTCACATCTTCAGTAGATGATACTGGGACAGGTTATCCGGTTCAAAATACCACTGAGGGAGATGGGGATAATTTAGGTAATGGAGGGAGTTGGAAGGTTACTGCAAGTACATCCAATCCAGCTGTAACTTCTGCAGTAGCAGAGCTCACACCTAATAACGTTATAAAAAATTCCACTGATAATAGTTTTACCTACAGTATATTTCCTACTATAGGGTCTGGAACAGGTGTCAATCAGGTTAAGATAACTGTGCCATCAAGTTATACCAATGTCCAGATGGCTGGTAGCAGTGCAGTTACTGTAGGTGGCTCTGGCGTTACATATACCCGCACTATAGCAAGTAATGTTATTACTATAGACCTGACTACAAAGGTCACCACAAACTCAGTTATTGCAATCACATTTACTGCAAATGCCCCATCTGCCTCGGACAGCGGGCTTAATTTCACCTCAACCGTTGACGATACCGGGACAGCAAGCCCTGGCCCACAAAATACCACAGAAGGAGACGGTGCAAATAATGGAACGCCTAATAGTTGGAAGGTAACTACTTCAGATGCAGGACAGGCTGTAACCTCGGCAGCAGCAGAGCTCACTCCCAATTCTGTCCGAACCTCTTCAACAGGTAATACTTTTACTTACAGTATATTCCCACAGATAGGTGCATCAAATACGGGTGTGGACGAAATTACTATTAGTGTGCCGAGTTCGCATACAAGCCCGTCTGTAACAGGGGTAAAGGTGGATGGTTCTTCTGTCAGTTTTACGAATAATTCAAGCGGAAATACGATAAGGGTTACTCTTACAACCAAGGTAACTTCTAACAAGGTTATCGCAATAACATTTACTGCAAATGCGCCCTCATCATCTGACAGCGGTGTAAATTTCACATCTACGGCAGATGATACCGGAACGTCAAGTCCTGGGGCCCAAAATACCACTGAGGGTGACGGGGATAATAAAGGTGATGGTGGAGACTGGACAGTTGTTACGGGACAATTGGCAGTAACCTCTGCATTAGCAGAGATTTCCCCGAACAGTATCACTGCAGGTTCTGCAGTTGCCTTCACCTATGACATCCTGCCTACTATCGGCGCTTCAGATACAGGTATAGACCAGGTCAAACTCAATGTACCAAGCACATATAGTAATATCAGCCTCACAGGGGTATCAGTAGGTGGAACTGCCCACAGCGAAGACACCGGCCCAGCATCAAGGAGATATAGCAAAACTATATCAGGTAATGTTATCACAATTACCTTCGCCCAGAAGAAGAACTCCACTGGCACAAGAATCTCAATAACATTTACTGCCGATGCACCAACTTCTGCAGATAGCGGTCGGAATTTTACATCTACATTAGATGACACCTCCACTTCTATGCCTGCCCAGAATACGACTGCAGGTAATGCTGATGGTGATGCATCTGACAACAACAGTATAACTGTTACTGCAACTGCCCCTGTTGTTAGCACTGAGGGGACAGGGATCGTAGCAGCCACCAGCCGTATATTAGAAGGTGGAACGATTTACGTGCGGGTAAAGGATACCGATTTAAAGAATGGCTCACCTTTCAAGGTAACTATGGTCAGAAATACAGGTGTAGAGACTGAAGAATTGGAACTAACAGAATCGCCAGCCGGCACAGGAATCTTTACAAACACAACCGGTATGCCGACTGTAGGGACAGGACCCACCAGAGACAAAGACGGTTCTTTCAGGGCATCATCAGGTGACACAATAGTTACCACTTATACAGATGCAAGCCCTGTTGGTTCAAGGACTGCTGCTACAAAGGTCGTCTCATCCAAGACAAGCACCACAGGCTCTGTATCTGTGAAAGATAGCACATATACTAATTCTATCACAGCGATAAAACCTGTAGATACACTATACATTGAGGTTATAGATAGTGATTTAAACAATAACTCGGGTGCAAACAATGACAATGTATACGTTACTGTCACTACTAAAAACGGAGATAGTGAAATCGTATTCATCAAAGAGGACACAACGACACAGAATAGATTCAGGACAACACTAACCACCTCGTCTTCAAGCACGCCTGCTGCTAATAATGGTAACTTAGAACTAACTGGCGGTGATAGTATCACAGTGACTTATGTAGATTCACTTGATGCTAATGACCTCGTTAACCAGTCAAGGACAGCCACTGTCCTGGTAATCACAGGGACAGGTATAGTCAATATAGTTGAGCTTGCAATCTCACCCGGGGATACGCTAAACCTAGAAGTGCTTGACGCTGATTTATCAGGCTCAGTAGGCGTAACCCTTACTACAACAAACGGTGACAGTGAAACAGTAACTTTGAACGAGACCGCAACTAAAGGTGTATTCAAAGGAACTTTCTCAACTGTAAAGGATACTGCGAAGATTAGTAACGGAACATTAGAGGTTCAAGAAGGAGATGCCATTACCCTCACCTATAACGATGCAAGCCCAAAGGCTGAAAGGAAAGATACCTGTATAGTTATCACAATAAGTGGCACTGGTGTAGCAAAGATACTTGAAGAAACCGTATTCACTGACGATATAATTACAGGCTTGGTTGCAGACTCTGACCTGAATGTAACATCAGGTGGAAGTAATGATACTGTATCTGTGAAATTCCTCACCTCAGACGCTAACAACCCTTCATTGGATGAAGAGACGCTAATATTAAGTGAGACGAATACGGCAGGTCTATTCACAGGGACAATAACCACTACTGACAGTTTCTCTGTATTCCCTTCAAACGGGACACTTGAGGTAATACCTGATGATACCATAACACTACAATACACCGACGCCAAGGATTTAGAGGGAAAGAAGAACCAATCCCGCACAGATAGTGTAACAGTGAGTAAAAGACCTGTTGAAACCACAACTACTACCGGGGCCGCCACTGAGACCGTATCTACTGCGCCAGCTACCACAGGTATATCCCCGACGCAGACTATCAGTAGCACGACTACAACTCAACAGACCACTACTGAACAAACTGTAGAAAGCCCAACTACCGTTGCCACTACGAGAACAGAGACACAGACAACTACACAGCAGGCTCAAACAGCACAGACAGCCCAGACTACAGCAACTCAAACTACTACTCAAACAACCGAGGCTACCTATACCCCACCACCCCAGGCTGAAATTCCTCCCCCTGTCACTCAAACCACTCAAGCCCAACAGACCCAAACCGTGACAAGGACGCCAGGGATAGCAGGAAGTCAACCTCCTCCAACCACAAAAGTACCCGAAGCACAGCCTCAGTATGAAGCGCCAGCGGTCCCGGAATCGCAAAAGGCTGCGGAAGAAGAAAAGGAAGAGGCGTCAAGCCAGGCAAAACCAGAAGAAAAACCTCCTGTAGAAGAGGCTAAAAAGGTTGGAGGTCCTGTTATAGAGAGACTGCCTGAGCTAACAATCTCCAATGTTGAGGCAGTTGTATCAGGTATGCTGCCAAAGGACATGCCTTCTGCAATTATTACCAAACCCGAATTTACAACAGATGCCGCCATGTATTGCTCTTCGGAATTTTTCTTAACAGGGATAGCAAAACCCATCTCATCATACGAATCGCCAGATTTGACAATCCTTGCACAAAAGGCTTATGAATATTCATTGGCAAACATAAAGTGGTCATCCAAAGATTCCTCTATTCAGAAGCCTGAGAAGATAACGAGTCCGGGTAGTTTAGGCTCAAGCCTCATTGCTCAGGCATTGGCAGGGCGTGAATATACCGGCAAATCCGATTGGGAAGGATTGTTAGGGTTATCCCTCGGATTAGAGATGTCCGACAATGTCCAATTCATTTCAGATAGATTATTCTTTGACGGAAAATCCATTGGTAGTTTAAAAGACAAACCCGCCGGATACGTCCCGCACAGGGTAAAAGTCATTGGGAAGGAAGGAAAACTGAATCTTGAGGTAACTGATAAGTCAAGCCATCTTGTTGACTATGCATATCTCATCTGGGGGATGAGTGAATATCTTAAGGCATTTAAAAATGTCCATCCGGAAGGAGATGTAAGCAGGACAAGGGATAGGCTGATAGATTTAAATCTTGCTCTATATAACAATATAAAGACAAGACACTATGATAGTAATACCGACACGTTTATAGACACCAATGATGGGAAAAAGGGGACAAAGGTCTCTTTGTCCAATGCAGCACTGAGTATCGTAGGACTTGCATCATTTTATGAGAGTATAACTGACCCTGCAACCGCCCGCTCCGTTGAACTCAAGATGAAGGGCATTTCAAAAGACGTAAAATCTACGGTTATTAAAGAGGCAGACTTTATAGTCCATAAACTTCAGGCTGACACAGGTGAATTCTATGACGGCTCTCTGGAAGGCAGGGCATTAAAGAAAGAGGGGGCTTCCATCTCAAAGGATGGTTTGTTAATTCAAGGAGCAGGTATTCGTGGATTACTCGCTGCATGGCGGCTGACAGGTGATAAGAAATATTTAGAAGGTGCAAAGAAGGGTTTTGATTACATGGATAAGAACTTCCGGGATGAAAATCTTATGATTTACAAGAGCAGTCTCATGGAAGGCGATTATATCTATACGCCGGTAAACGTAGGCATGACGGTCGGCGCTTTGAGAGAAATGAGTAACATAGAAGGTTATAAGGACATGGCTTTATCCAGGCTTTCCGGATTCTTTGACAGAATAGTTGAAGATGCCGGATTGATAAATATTGTCAGAGGCAAGAATATAATCAAATCTCCTGATAAGGAAAGGATATTAAAGGTGGCAGGAAAAGGGCCTGCAATAATCCCTCTTTTAAATTCAGAAGTTAAGATTAAACAGCCAGTCCCTGAAAGTGATAAGCCGGAAACATTAATATATGACTTGGCAAAGAGTAGCGTCCCAGACAAGTCCTTCCCGCAAGATTCAGGCATGTTATGTTCTGCGGAATTCTATCTGACAGGGATGATGAACCCATCCCCGCGTTATGAGTGGACAGACATGCCGATACTTACCGTAAAGGCTAAAAGTTACGCCATTGAGAACATAAAAGTGCTGCCAAAAATATCAGATGGGTTTAACAAGTCATTCAGTTCCGGCAGTCTTGGTGCAGGACTTTTAGGACAGGTATTGATGTCCGGCATATTCAAGGACAAGACAGGTATAGAAAAGGCCCAAGGGTTAGAATTAGGCATGGAAATGTCTAAAAAGATAGCACTCCTTCACGATAAACTCTTCTTTGATGGTTCATCACTCGGCAGTCTCAAGGATATGCCGAACAGTTATGTCCCTCACCTTATAACCGGGGTTGAAAAGAATGGCAAATTAACTTTTGAGGTATCTGATAAGACAAGCACCTTGACTGACTATGCGTATCTGGCATGGGGATTGGGAGAATATATTAAGATTTGTCCGCCTAACATAAAGGTTCAGGTGACGAATGTTGGTAAGGCTCTGTTCTCTTCCATAAAAGACAGGCATTATGACGGTGATATGGCAACCCTTATAGACGTCAACTATGGCAAAAAGAGTTCAAGGATTTCTATGTCCAATGCGGCATTAAGCATCGTTGGACTTGCTTCACTTTATGATGGTATTACTGACCCTGAAGTAAAAACCATGATTATTAAAGAGGCAGATTTTATACTAAATAAACTTCAGGAGCCTGCAGGTGAATTCTCTGATGGATACTGGATAACACACCTCCTAAGAAAAGAAGGGGCTGAAACCTCAAAGGACGGACTGTTAATCCAGGCATCAGGTATTCGTGGATTACTCGCTGCATGGCGACTGACAGGTGATAAGAAATATTTAGAAGGTGCAAAGAAGGGTTTTGATTACATGGACAAGAACTTCTGGGATGAAAATCTTTTGATTTACAAGAGCAGCCTCACCGCAGGCGATTATATCTATACGCCGGTAAACGTAGGCATGACAATAGGCGCATTGAGAGAAATGAGCAACATAGAAGGTTATAAGGACCTGGCTTTATCTAAGCTGTCCAGATTCTTTGACAGAATAGTTGAAGATGCCGGATTGATAAATATTTCAAGCCCCTCTCCTTTATTCAACTCAAAGATTGAACTCAGTTATCCTTTAAACAAAGGCACAGGAAAGTTGTCTGCCGGGATTGGTGATACCATCCTTTATAAGATATCAGTGCAAAATACAGGCATAGAACCCGCAAGGGGTATTGCCCTGAAGGTAACGCTTCCGGAAGGAGTGCACCTGGCTGAAACTACAGGAATTCAAGGCGGGCCTGTATGGCAGATAACAGAATTACAACCCAACAAGTCCTTCGTATTGACGTTTAAGGCAGAGGTAAAAAAAGTGACAGAGCCGGGTGAGAAAAAAGTCCTCATAGAAATAACCAGGACTGTCCCCGGAGCCACTCCCATAACCATCAAATCCACAACACAAAAACTTATCCTCCATTAACCCTTCACCTTCTCAGCCAATCTTATCGCCCTTCTCTTCTGGGCCTCGGTATTTCTTCGTCTATCTTCATCACTCTCAAGTATGAGTCCCGGGATATCAGTCGGTCTGCCATTCTTGTCCAGTGCAACCATAGTTACGTAGGCAGACCCAACGTTTACCCTTACGCCGTCTTTGAGTCTCTCCGTCTCTATCCTCACCCCAACCTCCATAGAGGTCCTGCCAACATAATTTACCGCCGCCTTCAGTATTATAATGTCGCCGATGTAAACCGGCGACTTGAATATCATCCTGTCAATAGAGGCAGTGACTACATTTGTCCTGGCATGCCTCGTCGCTACCACGAATGCAGCCGCATCCACCAGATTCATGATAACGCCTCCATTGACGTTGCCATAGTGGTTGGCATGAATCGGCTGCATCACCTCAGACAACTCTGTCATAGACTCCCGGACAGTTTTGCTATCTCTCATATGTAAAGCGGGCGCTTGGCAAGTTCCTTGAGTCGTTCTATGCGCTTTTCTACCGGTGGGTGTGTACTGAATATGGAGAATATACCCTTAGCTGTTAATGGATTTACTATAAACATGTGAGCAGTAGAAGCTGTTGAGGTATTAGCCTGCATCGGTTCTCTTTCAACCCCTCTATGGAGTGCCTCCAATGCCTCAGCTAAGGCAAGCGGCTTACCGCTAATCCTTGAACCAACCTCATCAGCCTGAAACTCCCTTGCACGAGATATTGCCAATTGGATGAGCGTAGCGATAAAGGGTGCAAT
The DNA here is from genome assembly GCA_964449965.1 of uncultured Planctomycetia bacterium. Lineage (GTDB taxonomy): Bacteria > Omnitrophota > Gorgyraeia > CAYVEO01 > CAYVEO01 > CAYVEO01. The sequence continues at coordinate 12,456 of CAYVEO010000014.1, read as the reverse complement.
AATCGCCATTGCCAGAAGGAATATAGGATTACCGCCTTCTTCCCTGTCCCGGGAACTCCTCCCGCCAAACATGGCCGCATATCTTGCCATATACGCAAGAACTGAAATAGCAGCCGCTATCGTGGCTACAACAGAACTTATCAGGATATCACGATTCCTGACATGTGCCATCTCATGAGCCAATACCCCGCTTAGTTCCTCATCATTCAATATTCTCATGATGCCTTCTGTGACTGCTACTGCTGCATGTTCCGGGTTGCGTCCTGTAGCAAAGGCATTAGGTGTTAGAGCCGGGACTATATATACCCTCGGCATAGGCAGATTTGACTTCTCAGCCAGGGTCCTTATGATTCTGTGAAGTTTTGGACTCTCAGCCTCACCTACCTCTCTGGCACGATATATCATCAAGACAATCTTGTCAGAGAACCAGTAACTGAAAAAATTCATCAGGACAGCCAACCCCAACCCCACGAGCATCCCGCCCGGTCCTCCAATAAGCCTGCCCAGTAATATCAGGATAAGTGAAAGCAGGGTAAGTAAAAACGTAGTTTTTATTGTGTTAGTGCTCATATTTTAAAATCACTCCTCTGTTTTATTGTATCTTTTTCACCAGTTCTTCCAGGATATGTCTATGATGCTCCTCATCTGCCTTCACTTTATTAAGCACATCCTTATAATACCCATCAGGCACCATTTTGATGCAGTTCTCGTATATCACCATCGTCTCTTTTTCATCAGCGATATGGCGCGTTAATCTCGGTATTAATGGCATCTCTTCGCGCCTAATAGCATCTAATGACCATACTGCCTCTCCGCCTAAATCGTTTATAATAGCAGTCACCCTGTCCACATGCTCTATCTCCTTGGATGCAAGTTCCTTCAACGTTTCTATCAGGTCCTTTCTTTCAGTTGTCATAAGGTCTCTGGAGTAAAGGAATACACCGTTATATTCTCTTGAAAGTGCCTTGTTCAGCATGTCTATCAATTGACTCTTATAAGGGCCTTCTTGTTCTATTTTCTTTAAGACTGCATTTATCCTTGTGAGCAGGTGTTCCTCTTCCTTCTCTACCTCATCCATGAGCACTTTAATCTCAGGTTTTATCGGTTCATCCAGCGAAGACCTGTATGCCTTCAGTTTTGATACAAGTTCTGTAAGGTTATCATGCATATTATAAAGCATCGTAGCGGTATTCATTTACTCACCCCCCTGTGACTGTATATCCCACTTTCAAAGTAACCTGAAACTCTACTATCTTACCAATCTCTATCCTGCCCCTTTCCTCCTTGACCTCAAACCACCTTAATTTACCCTTCCCAATCTTAGCTGCTTCTTCTATGCCATTCCTTACGGCATCTTCAAAACTCTTTGATGAAATTCCTATAACCTCAACATACCTGTATGCCTTTACCATAATCTCCCTCCTGATTTAAATTAAATAAACAACGTAGTCTGGGCATCCTCTATCACCTTGATTATAGTCGGAAGCCCCATGATACCATCCACCAATCCCTCAACCTCGTCCCTCTTCATCCCCATAATGTCTATTGCAGCACTACACGCATATATCTTTATAGTGCCAAGCCTCTTGGTCTCATCAAGCGTCTCTCGGACAGAGGGTATATTGAGAGTATGTATAGTTTCTCTAACCGCATCTCCCCCGGTTCCGTAGGCTGGGGAAAAATTAACCTCATCAGGATTCTCAATGAATTTCTTTAACCCCCAGAATAACAGAAATATATAAACCTCCTTACCCATTACTACAGCCGCCTGGGCAAATGTCACAGCCTGGTATAGTCTGTCATAAGTGCCGCTATGAAGAAAGATGACAAATTTCTCTTTTTTCATCTTAAAGAAGGTCTTTTATATCCTTCTCAAATACCTCCTTTTCCTGATAACCTATATACTTCTTGTATATATTACCATTCTTGTCAATCACAAAAGTGGTAGGGATGCCCCTTATCCCGCCGTAATCCTGAACCACCTTTTCATTACCGATGAGGCATATATAGTTAATCTTATTACTTTCAGCGAATGGTTTGACTATAGATACACCTTCCTGGTCTAACGCTACGCCGATTATCTCCAAACCTTGAGCCTTGTATTTATCATAGAGTTCCTTGAAATGCGGTATCTCTTTCCTGCAAGGTGGACACCATGTCGCCCAGAAGTCCAATATCATTACTTTCCCTTTAAAGTCTGATAACTTCACGTCTTTACCTTCAAGGTCTTTCAATACAAAATCAGGCGCAGCCCCTAACCCTTTTCCGGATTTTTCCCCTGCACAATTCAATGAAGAAAAGACCACACCTAAGAAGCATATTGCTAAAAAAAACCAACTCGCCCATTTCATCCAATTTTTCATAACCTTACCTCACAATCTACTTATAAGATACCCTATAACGTCAAAAAAGAATACCAGGACTACTATATTAGGAATTTCGCCGCCTTCTGAAATCCTGCTGAAATATCTCCTTAATCTCACAAGGAGCCATATCTCTATGGCTAATGCTATCAGAGAAAATATTAATCCTTTAATAACCGGCATGGTAAAGGATACAATCCCTGCCAGGATTCTTATATCCCCGGTAAACATCATGATGCCAAGTATAACCAATAACTTGCCGCTTATTATCTCAAGGATTTGAAAATATTTTCTGATAGCCTTAGAAAATGCGTAAAAGGCATTAATCGCTATCCCTGCTGCAAGAAACGGAATACCCAGCCCTATAGAATATGCACTAAGTAATATAACGCCCTGCCCGACAGATTCCTGCACACTTGCCAGACTAAGTATACTTCCGAGGACAGGCCCTATACATGGCGTCCAGCCAAATCCAAATGCCATCCCTACCAGAATAGAACCGGCTAAACCAAACTTTTTATTCCTGAAAAAGAACCTCTTCTCACCCGACAAAAATCCTATCTTCAGGACACCAGCCATAACAAGCCCGAATAGGACTACCACGACGCCAGCTATCTTGAAGATGAGCGCCTGGTGAGATAGAAAATAACCTCCTAATGCTGTGGCAGAAGCACCGAGGACTACAAAAACGACAGAAAAACCTAATATAAACAGCAGTGAATTACTTATGACCTTACCAAGCAATCTCCTGCGGACAGTGATATTCTCCAGTTCATCTACCGATACCCCTGAGATGAACGAGAGATACCCCGGTATAAGCGGCAATACACACGGAGATACAAAGGATACCACGCCAGCAAAAAAGGCTGCTACTACAGTAAGATTACCCATCGTAACATTTTTAAGTATACCTAATAAGGTCCATAAAGTCAAGTAAAACCTTATTGGTGCGCCTGAGTGGATTTGAACCACCGACCTGTGGCTCCGGAGGCCATCGCTCTATCCGGGCTGAGCTACAGGCGCATAGTTTGTTTGGTTATATTTTCCCCGCCATTTATTAAATAGAGAAGCGGTAAAGGTCTGTCTACCCCTTCAATAAAATGGGGTCTTGCCTGCCATGGTGTCACTGATAAAACCCCTGTCATATCCATCCAGTATTCAAGCCGGGCAGGTCTCAAATTCCACGTCATATGAAAATGATTTGCAGGGGCATATTGTTTATATTCTCTCATAGTTGCATATTTAGGCGTTACAAAGGTATGCGGCCATGTTGGGGTTGAGATATGGCAGACTTTATCGGCAAGTTTTTCAGGGAGAGCCACTGTCCTTGCCTCATCCCATATAATGGAAAACATATTGTTAAGCGCACTGTAACTCATCCTGCCTGCAATCCCTTCTATGCCGCCTGGGGAGATAAAATTCACCGAGTTTCCGCCTCCAGGGAAATAATAAAGGTCAGATAAAGGCAACTTTATCCTTGACATTATGCTCTTTATACCTTCTCCTGGTTTCCCAGCCCAGTCAAAAGAGGCGCTTCCGGAATTATCCCCGTCCACAAATCCTTTCTTGACCCATATCTCCTCTTTATTTAAATGAACCTTTTCTTTCTCTGCCAATACCTCTATCTCCCATGGTTCCCATACCTTCCTGAAATCCATGAATAAGGGTGGATTGCCGCCTGAGAGATATGTAAAAAAGAGCATCGTCAATAGCCCCTGGACATCTGCCTCTGTGGCATAAGGTAAAGGCGGCTTCTTACCATTGTGGTCAAACGTAGAATTGAATAGGGATTCCATCACGTCTGCTACAGGCAGGGGAATCCCGCGCAGGTCTGAGCCCCATTCCAACTGACTCATGAACCCGCCGCCAATAGCATTAAGGTCTTTCATTAAATCCCTGATAATTAAATACATGCCAAGGCTCTGGTTAAATCTCTCGCTATCTTCATCGTTCTTAATCTCTAATCTTTCACCGACATATCTATCTATCCAGCCGCGTAATTCCTTGAGTTCTTCTTTTTTATATGCCTTTTTCTGGAGCATATCTGCAACCAATTTCATGTCCAGACGTGTAATCTCCAATCCGAAGATATTCCTCGTAGGGATAATATGTGCAAGCGCTGTCTCCATCCCCATAGAATCATGTCCAATGATTACCACCCTGCGGCCCCTAATGGCAGTGTCCGTAAGGGCAGCATAAGACCAGTCAACTAATGCCTGAGCAGTTTCACCAGACATCACTGGTTTTAAACCCGTATCAGGCCAGTTCCCAACATTTATGTGGATAAGTTTTCCATATTGAGAAATAGCCCCGCTCGCTGCATGAGTGAATACAACGCCCGGCTTTGGCCCGCTATTGCCACACGTCAGATTTACAGGGGTATCTTTTGGAAAATGGGAAAGCAAAGAGATAAGTCCCAATTGCGGAAATGCCCATGTATCAGGGACGCATATTAAAACATTTACCCCTTCTCTTTTAAATTGATTGGCAACTATGTCAGCCTGTCTTTCGCCATCAACCAGAATGGGCGTCCAGACAACCTTTACAGGAATTCCATCAACAATTTTTACAGAATTAGCAACCACCTCTGCTGCTATCTCAACAATATTTGCAGTCCTTTCTCTTGAGGTCTTATCAATCCGAGGGTCACAGGTTGCAAAGACTCCAAAAACAGGGCCTTTTACTTTAGCATCTCCCTTCAAAGGTAATTTTTTTGCCTCCATTTTTTACTCACCCTTTCTTTATCTTCTTTTCCCACGCTAAAATACTATTTAACAAATCCTTCCTCTCCCCGCGCCATGTGACGTCCTCAGTCGAAATCTTAATTCTATCTCTAATGTCCCGCGGGTCTGTCCCTTCAAAAGCGCCTACGCCTAAGATGTCACTTGAGAAACTCGTCGGCTCATTCAATAAGAGCCTCTTCACCTCTCCAGGATATACCCTTCTGAAGAATTCCATAAAGATGCACGGCCTGCCGCTATCCTCCCCCTTTTGAGTTCTGTAGTTGCCGGCAAATGGGCCCCCAATGACAACCGGGGCCGCCCTATAACCTCTTTTAAGCAACTGCCCTAATGTCCCATCACTATTTAACCCTGGGTCACTTGCCATTATACTGGACAATGCCTCCTGGACCGCAATTGAGAAAGCCAGTTCATGGTGAAATCTTGAATGGTCACGTAACGATGCCGGGATATAAACTTTTTCAAGGGTACTCGGGTAAGGGCCTACACCCTCCATATCTGACGGGATTATAATATCACCTGCTGCCATATCTTCTGACGACTCAAATGGCATATCCAGAGGGACGTCCTCTACAAATTGCTCCTTGTATCTGTCAATTAACCGCTGGCGCATCTGGCCTAAACGCGCTATCATCGTTCTCAGGTTTTCTCCAAAGATATCTGCATTGACGAGAAGTCCCTTTCTCTGAAGAGGCGGCTTGAGAAGAATTTCTCTTCCATCAGATAAGTTAACTATCCATGTCCCTGTAGATATCATATTCTCTGCAAGGACTGCCGTCACAGATGAATCGTGTCCGCAAGAGACTACGATACAATCTTTGGGCAGCCCATATTTATTTGCAATCTTCTCTGATATGAGCCCATAGGTATCAAATGACCTCTTAAAGCCCGGGAATAATTTCTCAATACCCATTTTATAGACTACGCTGCTAAAACCCCTGCGGGCTACGGTCTCTATATATCCATGGTTCCTCGTATGGGTTGAGTCAGTAAAGAGCCTGCCTGTAAGAAGGTATGCTATATATGAAGACAGCGGGACTAAAGTCTTAACCTTTTTAAATTCCCGCGGAAATCTTCTCTTTATATAATAGACAGATTGCAATGAATTTATCCCTTTTGGAAACTCAGGTGTCCCTGTCTCAACGAATAATTCATCCGAACTGCCAAATTCCCTATAAAATCTAAGACGGTCATCGTCTTTTATCTCTGTGTCATAACAATATATCCCAAAGACAGCCTCACCCTTAGCATCAAGTGCTATTTCTGATGCCCCATGCGAGGTAACCGTAATGACCTTTACCTTTCTTCTTATAGACATGGGCATTTCATTCAAGAGCCGGCATAATGCCTTATCAGCCTCCTCACAAAGTAAGCCATATTCATTTGTCCTGTGCTTCGTTTTAGTTGAAAATGAGACAAGTTGCTCAGGCTTAATCACATCCCCAAACCTGTGTTCCCTCGCAACGATTCTCGTCGTAGTCGCTCCAGCATCAAACGCCGCTGCTATGTAATTCATACGTTTACCTTGAACTTACCCCTTTACCTTAATCCTCTCCCCGTGTGGGAGAGGGAGGGGGTGAGGGGAATTCCTATGTTATTCAATCACCACCATCTGGTGGATATGCAGATACGGGACCTTGATGTTAAGAAAGTTACCGTCCCTTTTCCATTCAACCTCTTCTTCTGAAGGGGCTAAATAGACCTTCCTCGGTTCCTCTTTATGTTGGACCCTGATACTGATATTATAAACTTCAGGGACCTCTTCTATAACCTCTACAGATTTACCGCGCTTCTCTGCATGATAATTGACCATATGGATTATAGTCCGCCCGCTCGCTTTATCATCCATCAATGAAACCTCTATAGAGATAGCCCCATCCATAGATAATAGTCTATCCTCAGCAGGAATTATTTTTTTCAAGAGATTATCCACTATTACCCTGAATACCGTATTCCCATCCTCAAAATAACTCTGGAAGATGGGTGATGCTATGTAGGCTGCAACTCCCGCTCCCTTTTTGTGCACTGTTATGGCTGGCGACTCTCCCTTATCCCCGGGAGGTGCCTGAAAGTGGGAATAGAATTTTTCCCTGCTCCTCTCACACAATGGGTGAACTATCTCTGCCAATACATGAGCCCCTTTTAGTTCAACCTCTACGGATTTCCCATATACTACCATGTCCATAGACGGCAGATTTTCTTTGATGCTTCCATCCAATATCCGCACATAATCTAATGAATAAGGAAATTCTCCCTTGTATCTGAGCCCAAACAAATCCCCTAAGTTAAAATCTCCCCCCTTAGAATCAACTCCTGCACTATCAGATGCTACGAGCCTGCCGCCATTCAGGACATATTTTTTAAGTTTTTCAATTGCCTCATCTGATAGACCATGGTTACCGGGAAGGACTATTGCCTTGTAATCTCCGAATTCAATCTCCTCATCTATAATATCAAAATGATAGTGGCTTTCTATCAGTGCCTTGGTGGCACCCCATAGGCTTGTTTTACCGCCTGCTATACCGGGTGTCCCGTATTCCTTGTCTGCCAATATAGCAATATAAGGGACGCTCCTCTGCCCGATACACCACTTTTCTCTCTTCTTTATAAAATCATACACCTCGCCTATTACCTTATAGGTGTTCTTCTCTAATTTCCCGCGATAAGATAACTGGTCACCAATGGAACACATGCCGCCCTGGGCGAGCATAGTAGCGGTCTCGTATTTTAGCTGGGCTGGACTCTTAAGTGAACCAAAATCTCCCCATGACTTGTGGAACCTCGCTGTTATACCATTGAACGGCTTGTTTAACTTCCTGATATGCCTTGAGTATAACGGATAATACAATAGCCCCCACCCATGGGGCAGGGATTCTATCTCAAATATGTCCAGATAATCTATAGACTCCCTTGAGCCAATCTTGACCAGATTATTATATGTGACCTGACAATCACTCTTTAATGATTTGATGAGCCCTGTAGTCTCTTTCAAGAAGTTTTGTCTTGCAACCTGGTTGAATAATGCATGTGCTTCTTTATCATCCGGATTTATGCCTTCTTTTTTCATAAGTTCCAAGCAATACTGGCAGAAACACGCCTCCTGCATAAACAACACTATATCAAACCACATCCCATCAACATCATAGCCCTGAACTACTTCTCTGACCTGAGGATGCAGGACCTCATTTACATAAGGGCTGTTTATACAGATGCTCTTCCAGAAACCTGCATCCTGCGGAACCTTATCTTTATTAACCTGCTGCCATCCTGGATGACTCTCACCTACATTATTGTCCCATACAGCACTATAGTAAGCCATAACCTTTATATCATTGCTGTGGCATGCATCCACCATCTCACCCAACAGGTCAAACCCCAATCCAGGATGCCTCTTACCAACCTTTGTATTATAGTAAGACATCCCAAAGTGGCACTTGGCAAATATAGGCACCACGTTAATATTCGCCTCTTTTAATATCCTTCCAAATTCCTCCTTGTTAAAATCCTCCCCCACCTTCACCCATGGAGGCGTATGGAAATCAAGATGCACCTTCCGGAATCTGTCTTTTATCCAATTATTCTCCTCTACCATAGTGGAATTTCTCCTCTTTATGCTTGAATTATAACTCTTTGACCATCTAAAGTCAAGTTTTTAAAAACCTTGTCTTTATACAAGTAGGACAGGCGTCCCGCCTGTCCTATCTCTTTCCATATTTGTTGACTAAATCAAAATAGTGGAGGGCATTATCAATAGGCACATTGGCAGGGATATGGTTATTTTGCTGACGATTTCTTGCCTCTCTGTTTCATTAAATTGCGCTTCTCCTGGATTAGGGCAATATCAGCAAGATCGATTGGGCGGCCTATCATTCTTTTCATTGCTTCAAGGTCATCGAGAGAAGCTATATAAAAGGTGTGTTGTTTTTCCTTTCTCTTCACAGACCGATTTAGGAGTCTATCAAAAATTTCTGGTTCTTCAAAAAGTACATCAAGAAGTTCTTTATATTCAGGAGCTTCAAATGTTATCCACTGCCCAACCAATAGATTTGGTTTTTTCATCAGGCTGAATATATTTCTATGGCGGCTAATTAGTCCCGCCTCTTCTACTATGGAAAATAGTCTATGAACAATATCACTATGCGCAGGGACAATAATATCTATATCTAACGTGCTTCGTGGGATTCCATGAAGGGCTATAGCTGCACCACCGACTATGACAAATGGGATATGCCCTGAATTCAGTAATTTAAGAGTAGTTAATGGCCCTTCTGATACGATGTGTGAATTTCTTTCCACCATTTCTTAACCTATCAGCCCATGCCCTGGCTTCTTTAGACATGAGTGCTCGTAAAGAATGACCTGAACTAAGTGCCCACCTAATCTGTTCTTCAGGTGTCAGCCTTCCAAACTGTTCAAAGTGTCTCTTCCTAATATTGTATGCGTTTCGAGGCGTTTTAATTTTCATACCCTCACCCATTTTCCTAATTCATGGGTATTAATAGCATATTGTAAAGTAAATGTCAATCAAATCCGCAGGGAAGAATCTTTCTATACAACTGTTAACAAAAATGCCCACAGGGGCAACAGGTATATTTTCTTACTTTCTTCATCTCTAACATCCAATAGATCTTTAGTGATGATTAAACCTTCTTCTGTATTCATTTTCTTCATAAAATAAAGAAGATTCTTAAAATCATGGGAGACTATCTTTTCAGTATATTTGGATTCAATCGGTAAGAGTTGCCTTCCATAGGTAACAATTAAATCTATCTCCCTTCCTTTGGGGTCACGGAAGAAATTAATCTGCCCAAAAGAATTGAGCGCCTCACGCTGGATAATTCCCTCCATAATTAGCCCGATATTCCTTAATTCCAGTATGCTTCTATTTTTGAGTATCATATTTAATACACCACTGTCCAAAAGAAAATATTTTTTAGATTTTATAAGGGCCTTTTTTGTAAGTTTAAGATTTTCGCCAATTAAAAAACTCTCTCTGAGATAGGATAAATAATTTATGACCGTATCTTTACTCTTAACAGGGAGAGCAGAGAGGAAAGTTTCATATGAAAAAGTTTGGCTTTGATTCTGTCCGATGAAATAGAGCATTTTTTCTATTAAAGAGGGGTTCTCTATCTCAAATATTTTTACAATGTCATAATAGATTTGCTTTTTTATAACATCCTCTTTCAGTTTTTCATGCCAGAGTTCAAGGGATTCGGTTTTAAATCCCTCGGGAAAACCTCCCCATAATACAAATCTTTCAACGATGGGCATCAATTTATCCTGCAACGAAAGAAATTCTAATTTATTCTTGATTAAGAAACTGTTAACTTCTTTAAAATCACCTTTCAACCGGTCTGTAGAAACTTCCACATGGGGATTGAAAAAACGATAAAAATTTACAAATTCCTTGAAATCCAAAGGGAGTAGTGTATACTCAAGGAGCCTGCCTGCTAAAGATTCTTTAGATTTCTTTTTTATATGCAGGGCGGATGAGCCTGATATAAAGAATTTAATAGGATAATCAAAATCGTAGAATTTTTTGAGCCATTTTTCCCAATCTTCCATAACATGGACCTCGTCTAAGAAGATATATACTTTTTCTCTTTTTGGGGAGAACTCATTAAGATAGGTCTTTATGATATCACCAAATGTCCGTTCCAATAACAATAATGAAAAATCAGGGTCATCACAAAGTAAATACAGAATATTCGTTGGCTTTATTTTACTCTCAACTAAAAGCCAGTTTATCAATTGATACATCAGGATGGTTTTCCCTGCTCTACGTGGTCCTGTTATTGCAGTAATCCTGTTATTCTCTATTTCTTCCTTTAACTGTTTTAAAAGCTGCCGTTCTGGAAGATCGTTCTTTTCTTTCGGAATCTGGTGTGTTTGCCACCACGGACTGTGTTCCCTGAATACATCAAGAAGATTTGGCATATTTATTAACCTCCAATATACTAAAAATAACAATTTTTATTATACTGGAACACTATGAAATTGTCAAGAATATTATTTTTGTTTTGTTACGGTGTTATAATATCCTATTTAGTGGAGGTGGTTCCAGGATTGCACATCAAAATATTTCATGGATGGATTGCCATGGTAAAGCGAAGACTTTTTCACTTAACTTCGCCTTGCGCGGAACCCGACAAACAAGAAAGCCTGCCTTTGCTGATTTGTATTCGGATAGGAAAACTTCCAAATGACGGACATCGCGTGAAATGGGGTTTTCCGTCCACTTGACTTCCAGTGGAGTATATGACCCCTCCCTATCAATAACCCAATCAACTTCTGGACCGTCAGGGTCCCGCCAAAACCGAATCTTGGCACCATGTCCCTTTGTATGCACGCCCCTTAAAAGTTCAAGGCCGACGAACTGTTCAAACAGCATACCCATGGTATCTCTGGTAAGTTTAGTTCCTTCATGTGCCGCAAGACGCCTGACCCCAAGATCAAAAAACAGGAACTTCTCGGACTTTGTAAGTTTTTTTCTTGTCTTGCTTTGAGTCAACGGTTCAATTCGTTCAGCGATAAGACAATCCTCCAATATCTGATAGTAAGCGCTGATTGTGGTATGAGAAACTCCTATCTCCTGTGATAATTTTCTTAACTTGATGATACCACCTGACTCGGAAGCCGCTAATTCCAGAAACCTTGCGAAATCCCCTAAGTTCCGCACAGCGGCCTCGGCCCGGATCTCTTCTTCCAGATAAATCGTAACATACGCTTCCAGGTCTGTTTCTCTGTCTGCCTGCACCCGGACAGCAAGAATTCCCGGCAATGAACCGTAAAGAAGACGTTCATTTAAATCTTTTGATGGAAATTCCTCTAAACTGAACGGATCAAGCCGGAATGCAACGACGCGCCCTGGAAGAAGATTGACATGAGCTCCTCTGCGAAGTTTACGGGCGCTTGAACCCGTAAGTATAAAATTGGCTTTTCCCCGGTCAATTAGGTCCTGAACAACGTCAAGAATAACCGGTACTTTCTGAACTTCATCCAGAATAATAAGTGGACGCTTGCCTGCTTCTTTGGGTGACAGGGATTCTACCTCCCCCCTGAGCATATGCGGCGATTTTTCATATCTCTGCCTTATCTCCGGCTGCACAAACGAAACCAGCATATCATGCTTGAATTGATAAGTCAGCGTCGTCTTCCCTGTCTGCCGCGCTCCGAGTAAAAGAACGCTTTTGTCCCTCTCAAGCGTATGCCTGATTCTGTCTTCTAACAGCCGCTGAACGTATTCCATGGTTTACATTATCACCGAAAATGGATGATTTGTCAACAAAATTCTTTTGGGATTTGTGTTAGCAGTAGATTTTCTTGAAATTACACAGACATGATTTCCC
>CAYVEO010000013.1:41970-50088 GCA_964449965.1 uncultured Planctomycetia bacterium | reverse complement strand
AGAGACCTGTCTTCTTATGGATGTCATCTTCCATCCCTTTATCTTTCATATCCTTACATAAATCTGAGGTCCTCCTGCACTGCCATACTATGGCATTGTGAAAAGGCTTGCCGGTCTTTTTGTCCCACAAGACCACTGTCTCTCTCTGATTCGTAATACCGATAGCCTTTATTGACCCAATCCCAACTCTTTCAATCACGTCATTAATTACTGAACTGGCTGACCTCCATATTTCTTCAGGGTCATGTTCTACCCAGCCGGGCTTAGGATAAATCTGAGTGAATTCTTTATAGGATTTAGAGATTATATTCTGTTCCTTATCAAATACGATAGCCCTGTTACCAGTAGTACCTAAATCCAATGCCAAAATATACTTTTCTTTCATATATCTGCCTCGTATTCTCTGACCTGGCTTTCTATCTCATCATCGCTAAAATTCAGGTGCCTCTTTAATATATCTGCTACGGTAGTTATACAATCTCTCCCGCGTGAACGGCTATAGCCAATCCATGTCCGTCTTAATAAGAAATCGCTGAGCGTCATTGCCATCTCACTTTGAAACGCATAGACAATCTCTGCTGATAGATGCGGATGGTCTTGAGAAATTCTCATTTTCAGTCTCTCATCACATTTTGCAATATTTAGCACCTCGTTGTATCTGGAACCATAAGTCTGAATAAGGTGCAATATAGAATCATTCTTTTCACTCATTTCTCCCGGGACTTGTCCCCCACCATAGACTGGGACGAGATGCGTAGAACAATCTCCAATGCCATTTATTTTCAGTCTCTTTACTGCCCTATCCACAGCCTCCTTTGCCATTAAGCGATAGGTAGTATATTTCCCGCCTAATACTGATATTATACCGGATGGACTTTCTAATATGGTGTGTTCCCTTGAAATAGAAGAGGTCTTGCCACCGGCACTCAGTAAGGGCCGGACACCTGCAAATGCCGCAATAACAGACTCAGGTGCAATTTTAGCGGCGGCAAGAATCCTATCAGTCTCATTTAATAAATAATCCACGTCTGTTTTATCTGCCGACACCTTGTCTAAATCCAGTCCATAATCAGTATCTGTTGTTCCTATGAGGGAGTTTTTACCCCATGGTAATATAAAAAACATCCTGCCGTCACTCCGGGTTGAACTCAGGATGGCATTGTTAGGTTTGAAGTTATGTAGGACAAGATGCACGCCTTTTGTTGGTCTTAATCTCTTAATGTGATTCGGGTCATTCAATAATAGAATGTCGTCAGCCCATGGACCTGAGGCATTAATTATGACCTTTGCCCTGACCTCTAATTTTTCACCTGACGGTAAATCCTTTACCTGGGCACCTATTACCTTACCATTCTCTTTAACAAATCCGTATGCCTCAACATAGTTAAGGCACACTGCCCCTTTTTCTTTGGCAGAGAGTATATTCTCCAGACACAATCTCGCGTCATTCATCTGGCAGTCAAAAAATCCCGCCCCTCCGATTAGCCCCTCCGGGTTTATGGCAGGTTCAAGTTCCAATACCCTCCGCTTGTCTAACATCTCGTGCCTGCCGATATTCTTGAATCCTGCAAGAATGTCATAAAGCGTCAAACCCGTTCTTATCTTAAATCTTCCACGAAAACCGCCTCTATAGATTGGCATAATAAACTGAATGGGTTTAACAAGGTGCGGGGCAATATGGGTAAGAATCTTTCGCTCATGGCAGGCCTCAAATACGAGTTTGAAATCCCCGTGTTCAAGGTATCGCAAACCTCCATGTATCAGTTTTGAAGATTTGCTGCTCGTCCCGCTTGCAAAATCCTTCTTTTCAACGAGTGCCACTTTAAGTCCGCGCATGGCAGCATCCCTGGCAATCCCTGCCCCGGTAATACCCCCGCCTATTATCAGGATATCAAACGTTACGTCTTTCAATTGGCTAACGTTTCTTTTTATCATATATTTTTACTTTTAAATGCAGCCCTCATAAACACCCCGGCCATGATAAATCCCCCAAATAAAATCAGTCCTGACATCCATGGACGAAGAATCCTGACATTTCTGCTGTATGAACATTTAATAGGCCATATAAAAATGTTGTGATAATTATCATTCTCTTCTAACACCTTACGGTCTGCCAGAGGAATTATCCTATCGGCAAGTCTCTCTTGACCTGCATAGTTAAGCAGGACCCATGCTACGTTTCTTGCACGATAAAGAAGAAGCGGTTGTTCTCTAAGCAGTATCGTTGCCTTATTATCAGATTTTAGTCTGGTATAGAGTGGGTAGGATTCTGTATCATGCGGCATGGCTATTCCGAGGATTTGGATTAAAACTGAAAAAAATATCAAAGCATAAATAAAAAATTTCTTCGTTCTTGACCAGTAAGGCATCTCTTCTATCAGCCTGCCTGCCGGAATCGTAATAAACGGCACTGCACCGACCAGAAATCTGGTTCCCCATCCCATCTCTATAGTCGGTCTGAAAACGAATGACTGAAATACCGTAACCCCGATAAAAATAGCATACGCCATCATCTCATTAAAGTCTCTTGCCTTTATTACCTTTGGGACAGTAATTAAACTTAAAATTATTACCGGGGAATACCACAGAAGACCATCTCCCGGGCTGAGTAAATTCGTATAAAGTCCAATTAGTGGATTACCATGTAACAATTTAGGATAGCTCAGTAGATAGCCAGTTTCAAATGGATTGCCTGTCTTTATGTAGTTGTATATCAGTGTTATCCCGCCAATCAAAATGACACCGATGAGAAAACAACTTATCTCTAAAATCCAATTGTATTTTCTTGAATTAAGCCCCGACGTAACGTCGGGGCAACTAAATATTTTGAAATTCCTGAACTTCAAGTATGCCCTGAATAGATAACCCACAAAAAATATACCTGCCTGCACTACAATAGGCACACGAACCAGAATCGCAAAGCCAATAAATAGCCCTGCGAGCATGGCATTCATATATCTTGCCCTATTACCACCCCGTAGATAATAGAGAAATCCGGCTAATGTCAGAAATGCTATTATGTTTTCTTCAAAAGATGACGATGCATATGGCCATGCTATAGTCGCAGCACCATATATCATGGATGTCACAAGAGAAGTCCTGGGGCTTCTGCCTAATTCTAACATGCAGAGGTAGAACATTACCACTGCACCTGCGGCAAAAAGAGGAAAACAGATTAAGGCTATGAGGCTCGTAATAATTATCCGGTCCTTGCGCTTTCCATATTCAGGAGGAAGTTTTGATTCAATAAGTTTGCCGAATACTACAAACGGCGCCATTATTAAAGGTTGTCCGATATTGTGAATACTGTAATTTCTGCCATCAGCCCCTTTTATAAAAAGCCCATCCAGGTATCCAACATCTGAATCCACATCAACCTTACCTCTTTCAACCAAAGACAAAGATACGCGAAAACGTGCTTCACCATCACACACATCGATTACCCCCGGCGAGGTAATAGCATATAATGCAAAAAATCCTAAAAAAAGATATAGAATAGTGTATCTCATCAAGCCTTCACTGCATAGACTGTCATGGATGAACCCCTGATAATCCTGCCTCCAGTTAAAAAGTATATGATACACGACATCCAGTGCCATAGGTATCTACGAATAAGTTCTAAGATTGAGCCTGTAGAGCGGGGTATGCTATTTATTATCTTTATACTATTAAACCCTGTCTTCTCTAACATCAGACTGATGGTTCTGGGTGTATAGTCAAATAGATGTCTTGGCGGATTAATAAGGAAGAATTTATTGCACGGGACGCCGAATTTTGCCAATGTTCTATCTATATCAATATTGCTGTTGGGGACCCTGACGATTATTAAGCCCCCCTTTTTTAGTATGCGGTGGACATCAAATAGGACCTTCATGGGTTTCTTGAGATGTTCCATGACATACCACAAGGTTACCACATCAAACGATTCATCTCTGAACCCTGCATCTTCCAATCTACCGTTAAACACAGTCAACCCTAACTCTCCTTTTGCATAAGAGGCAGTTTTACGAGAGAGTTCCACCCCTTCCGCCTCCCACCCATTCTCTTTCATCATTTTAAGAAAAAATCCATAACCGCATCCTACGTCAAGTAACTTACCTCCTGTTTTATACCCTTTAATCTTATCCAAACCCTCTTTATGGAAGACCTTCTTCATCTGAGTCTGCCAGAGCATATCGCTCTCCGGCGGGAAATATTTGTCATAGAATTCTTCCAGCATCTTTTCTGTAGGTTTTGGATTGACTGTAACAAGCCCGCATTGCCGGCATTTGACTAAATTCAAGGAATTTTCTTGCACGATAAACTCGTAGTCCCCACCCTTGCATAATTCACATTCGGTCTCTTCTAACTCACCCTTAACCTTAAATCCTAAATTCTCTAAATCTTTTTTGGGCATCTAAATCTCCTGAGATTAGCATATACCCTAACGCCCATTTCCATGAGCGGTATGCTAAAGTTCCATAATTTATATAATCCGGGGCGGAAGACCATATCCATTTCAGGGATAAATCTGACAAATTTCGGGCCAAAGCCCTTTTTAAATATATATTGGGTTTATTGTATAAGCGATGTATATAAATTTAAATATATATAATCCATAAAATGGCTTACCGGGTTGGGCATTATCCGGATTTATAATCCCGGTCCCTCTTAAATCATACCATGGACATCCTTTTTCCTTTGCCCACTTTATCACATACAAATGCAGCGCCTGATTAGGACAGACAAAACCATATCTATTATCAAAGGCACTATATGCAAGCCAGCACTTCTTACCAAATAAATATACGAATACACCTGCTACAATCTTTCCATTATACCTTGCTAAAAATAACCTCCCCATCCTATGCGGATATAATATCTCCCATATACTCCTATAATATTTTGCATCATAGGCAGCTATCTTCTTATGCCTAACCATCTTCATAAGGAGGAGAAGGAAGGCATCAAAGCCTTCTTTTGAATTATCTTCCTGGACAATAACGCCTTTCTTTTCTGAAATCCTGATATTCCGTCGTGTGGTTTTATCAAACCTGCCTTCTATTTCTTCCAGACTTTTCTGAAGATTAATCCTGAAAACTGTCGTAGGCTGTGTCCCCAACTTATCACAATGCCTCCCGGCAATGATAAAACCGGCCTCTTTCAAAATCTCTACAACGTCTCTCTCTTCCGCCGGTATGCCCGCATCTATCTTGAGGAAGATTGCCTTTTCTTTCTCTGCCACTTCTTTAACACATTTTAACAGAGAGTGAAGTAGAATTCTATTCTTAAAATCCACCACTGGCCCTCTTGGTGCATAGAAGATACATTTATTAAGAAGAGGAATTCTCATCTTTAATATAGATATAGCAGCCTTAATGCCCCCCTCATCTTCCACTACAACTCTGATAGGTTCCCAACCGAGCGTTGACCTAATCTCTCCGAATTCAAACGACTGGAAGAAATGTCCGTTGGGAGACTCACCCACAAATGCATTCCATTCCTCACGAGAAAAAGGGGACGGTTCTATTTTTGAAGAATTATTACACTTGAAATCATCATTATTTGTAGTCATAGTAATTCAGTGTTTCTATTCCTTTCTGGCATTGAAAATAGAACCGTCCCCTTTTTGTCCCACAATATATATCGTATAGCTTTTCTCTCTTGAAAAAGGCTCATCAATCCCATCAATCAATTCCCTTTTAGACCTTGATTCTATTACCTCAAACCCTGCAGACTCTAACTCTAAGACAGCCTCATTCAGGGTATGGTAATGGACGAACATTCTTCCTTTTGAAGAAGCCCTGCTTACCTTCACGACAAACCTGTCTCCTGGCTCAAGATTTGATAAACCCAGTATCCTGAAAAAGAACCTGTAACTATTTACAATAGACCAGTATAGATTATGCCTTATTCCTCTATTTCTGGAAATGATAGATACAATTATAATGCCTCCGGGTTTTAAAACCCTCTTTATCTCTTTGAATGCCCTCACTCTATTTTCACCTTTAGGCACAAAAGATATTAAATGATTAACCATAGGCACATAATTAAAACTTTCCGGTTTGAAACCCATGTCACAAATATCCATTACTGCCAGAGGGATATTAAATCCACGTTTAAGAAAATTTTCTTTGGCGTTTCTTAACATCTCAGGCACAATATCTATCCCTATGACCTTATGCCCTTCTTTAAACAACGCTACCGCCTCTCTCCCGCCCCCGCACCCTGCATCCAGAATAATTCCTTTCTCTTTGAAATATTTGCTTATAATACTCTCCTCTGCTTTATCCAATCCTGTGTCCACTATATCTGAATATTCTTTCAGTTCTTCTGGCTGACTATATTTATCAATGACAGATTTTGAGCATATCTTCATATAAATCAGATACCTTATTTATCATTGCTTCTGTCCCAAAGAGCCTGGTGACAAACTTTCTGCCCTCTATTCCCATACTGATTCTTTTATCTTTATCTTTTAAGAGAAGTATCACAGCCTCTGCCAGCCTTGCGGGGTCTTTTGGAGGAATCAGTATACCTGTCTTACCATCTAAAACCACCTCTGGCACTCCGCCCACTTGAGTCGCTACTACAGGAACCCCTGCTGCCTCTGCCTCTACCAATGCCCTCCCCATCCCTTCGTATAGAGAAGGCAAAACGAATACGTCAATGCAATTTAATAATTCCGGCACATCATCCCGCATCCCTAAAAACAGAACGTTATCCTCTACCCCCAGCCTTTTAGCCTGGTTTTCAAGGTCAAGGCGTAATGGCCCATCCCCTATAATAAGAACCTTTATACCCTGGGATGCCCTCTTTATATATGGGATGGCATCCAGCAGAAACTTGTGCCCTTTAACAGAATCAAGTCTCCCAACTGTGCCAAGCACAGGGACACCCGATGGAATTTGCAGATCTCTTTTCTTTTCACCGGCATTAACACCGACGCTCAGGAATTTCTCAATCTCAATACCGCTATATATTGCTATAAATTTCTCTCTTTCACCAACTCCTGCCTTTAGGTGTTGTTCTATCTCAAGTTTTGTTAGTGTAATAATCTTATCTGTCCTCCGCGCCGCTAATCTCTCTAAAAAGACAAAGAATCTTATTCCAAAAATCCCTTTTGAAACTCCCCGTATGTTTGCTTCAGGGTCAAATATATGCCCATGCGGAGAATGGATAATGACGGGGACGCCTGCAAGTCTGGCAGAAAACCTGCCCAATATACCTGCCTTTGAAGTATGTGTATGAACGATGCCAAATCCTTCTTTCTTTATCAACTTATATAATTCAAGGAATGCCCTTATATCATTCATAGGGCTTATCTCTCTTTTCATTTGAGGAATATAATATAAATCAATGCCCATACTCTCGGCAGCAGTAATAAGTTCCCCTTCGTCTCCTGAGGTGAACCCGTAGGCAAGTCTCGCATCATACCCTTCTTTTTTTAATCCATTAATTGTCAACAGGGTATTCTTCTGTGCCCCGCCATTTATCAATCTAGTAATTATATGTAAGACTTTAACCTTGTCCATATATTATCTCTTTTGCCCTTGCCCCTAATATGGACCAATTTAACTCTCCCTCAACCCTCTTCCTGCCATTTTCACCTAACTGTCTTGCGAAGTCCGTGTCTTTTAACAATTTTAATAATGCATTGGATATATCCTCGGTGCTTTCAGGGTCAACTAACAGTCCTGTTACCCCATCCTTTATTGCCTCAACCGTTCCGCCTGATATGCCTCCTATCACGGGTTTCCCAAGGGCGCCTGCCTCTACAAATACTATTCCAAAACCCTCTACCTCACCTCTATGAATGATTGGCCTTGTAGCCATTATAAAGATTTCGCATATATTAAGAAGCCCGATAACTTCTTCCCGGGGAACCCTGCCCGCAAATCTCACCCTGTCTATCAAACCAAGTGTGGCCACCAAACCCTTTAACCTTTTCTTATCAGGACCGTCTCCAACAACCAGATAAAACGTTTCAGGAAATTTCTTTAAGACACGCGGTAAGGCATTTAGGACCTTATCAATGCCCTTATAATCATCTAATCTCGCAACGGTAAGGATGCATCGCCTGCCTTTGAGTCTATATTTATCAACTAATCCCACCGACATGAGAGACGCCTGTCCTTC
>CAYVEO010000013.1:13346-41960 GCA_964449965.1 uncultured Planctomycetia bacterium | reverse complement strand
ATATTTATCAATCAACTCCTCAGACAGGCGGGACGTCCGCCTTGGCGGACGAGACGCCCGTCCTACATTCTTAAACTCATCCAAGTCCACCCCGCCGTATAAGACATAAATCTTCTCCGATTCTATGCCCTGTTTGACCAAAAGGTGTTTTGTATAGTTACTGATAGTTATTATCCTGTCTGCATATCTAAATGTCTTGTATTTTAAGAATCTTAACCCATCCTTAATACGCTGAGAAAGGCTTGCCCCTTTCCCTAACCCTTCCATGATTTCACAGCCGAACACTGTCACAATATACGGCACCTTGAAGAGCCATTTCCAAAACATAGATAATATACCGCAAGGTGCCCACATCAGATTTATAATCCTGTGAACCCTGAACCTTTTTATTATAAAGGGCAGAATAAAAAAGAATGTCAATTCACGAAGAATTGGCATGTTAGTTACTCTAATAGTCTTGAAATCCTGCAGGCGGTCAAATTCCCTGTCCTCATCTATATGCGGCGCCAATACCAGCACATCCTCTCCAAGCCTGCGCAGGCTCTTTGCAAGATTGAACGTCCAGTTGGCAATGCCGCTTCCGGACTCCGGATAGTAATCAACAGTAAAGATTAGGATCAAAACGTAATCTCCTCTATTTCTTTACCTGATTTAAATAAACCGCATATATACCCGCAAGCATAAGCAAGCCGATACGTAAGTAGAATAAACTTAAAGGTAACTAATGCCAGCAAAATCCTCACCAACCCTCTAACTGTCCTATAAACAAAATTGCGTTTTGGGGCAAAATTCCGGACATTGCCTTCCGGTGTCTCATACGCAAGTCCTGGAAAATTCCTGAAGACCCATGCCGCCCCTATACCATTTTTGAATCCTTTTTGAATGAGGCTATTGACGTTATCTGGGAGGGGGTGGTATATCCATGTATCAGGGATAACGACCACTTTTAACCCTTTCTTTCTTATGCGATACCTCAAATCAGGGTCTGTCCCGCGAACCAGTCTTTCGTTCTCGCCGCCTACCAACTCATATACCTGCCTGCGGATAGCCATGCAATCGTGTGTAGCCATATCAGTCTCCACCATATTCTTTACGACAGGAAATATGCTCCTCGGCAATTCCATGGACGCCCTCTTTTGAAACTTTTTTGCATCAGGCGGTAGGAGGCGTGATGTCCCTGCTATACCAATACCCTCATCTTGCTTTAAAGCCTTTATTAAATTCTCTATAACAAACTCATTACCTAACCTGACGTCATCATCTATGAAGACGAGATAATCCCCTTTTGCAAGTTTTACCCCCTCATTTCTTGCCCTGCCGTTGGGTTTTATCCCCTGGACAATATGCAATTCAAAACCCTTGATAGACTGCCTTTTCAGGTTATCTAATAATTTAGGGACATTACCCCCCCTATAACCGTCATAAGAAGGGATTATTATTGAAATGTTAGCCGTCATATACCTTTAGCGTCTCCCTCGCACACCTTTCCCATGAGAATAACCTTGACCTATCCAATGCCCTTTTCTCCAAATCATTCCTGAATCCTTCGTCTAATATTACCTTTTCCAAAGCAGATGACATCTCTTCAATATTTTTCGGGTCTATTAAAACCCCTGCATCCCCTGCCACCTCTGGCATAGAAGACACATTTGAGGTAATAACCGCCTTACCGCAAGCCATGGCCTCTAAGACAGGCAAACCAAACCCCTCATAGAGAGAGGGATATATAAATAAACAGGCGCTATTAATCAATACCGGCATATATTCATCAGGCAGACCTTCTTTTAATATCACCTTACCGTTCAGGTCATACTCTTTAATTTTTCTTCTCACATCCTCTGAAAAACGTCCAACCCCAACCAATACCATAGAAACATCTTTCTTGCATTTTTCAATAAATAACTTATAGGCTTCTAACAGATTTTTGATATTCTTACGAGGTTCAATAGTCCCCATTATGTATAATATAAACTCACCCTCTCCTATCCCTATCTTTCTTAGAATATCCGCTTCCTCATCACGCTTTATGGATGGTTTATATTCCTCACCCACTCCAAAATAGATTACTTCTATCTTTTCTTCAGGGACTCCTAAAAATTCCATGATATCCCTTTTGGTAGAGTGGGATATGGCTATTATCCTGTGGGCCCTTTTCGCCGCATTTGGCAATGATACCCTATAGCCATATTCATTCTGTGGGTCATGGGAAAAAAATTCTGGATATTTCAGGTAGGTTGTATCATGAATAGTTAGAATAGACTTGCCCTGGCGCTGTGGGGGGAGTAGAAAATGGAGTGAATGATAGACGTCAATTTTTCCGGTCAGGAACTCAATCGGAGGAAATCTGGCTATGTCCCACATGCGGGTCAATAACCTCTTCGGAAGTTTACAGATTATGTTGGATACATTCTCATCCTTAAAATCAGGCAGGGTTTTATTATTTATTCTGAAACTATTATAAAACAAAAGATACTGATTCTCACTGTCTATCTTCAACAATCCTTTGATGAGATGGACAGTGTATCTATGGGTGCCGCCATATCCACCAATTGCATGATAGGCGTCAATACATATCCGCATTATCCGCCAACTATCACCTTTAGCCCTTTGCCTTTCTCTGTAATTTCAATGCCCTTCAACGTCTCATCAATTCTGACCTTATGCGTTAATAAATCCCTGGCATTGATTGTCCCTCCTGCAATCAAATCTAATGCAATCTTGCTATGCTGAGGGGTGGAACCATGTGTCCCGACAACGTATACCTCTCTATAATGTAAGAGATTGGAGTCAAACTTTATATACGGATTATCCTTAGGCAGTCCCCCAAAGAAGTTCACACACCCGCGTTTTGCAACCATCTGAAGCCCATCTTCCTGTGCCTTGCCTGAGGAACATGCAACTATGACTATCTCTGCACCTTTTCCGCGGGTCTCTCCCATTACCTTTTCTATGGCATTTTCTTTTGACCCGTTTATGGCAATATCCGGCTTTGCCACTTTTGACATATTTAACCTCTCTTCCGAGACGTCTATCAAAATGACGCATCTTGCACCTTGTGCCTTTGCCAGCTGCACATGGAAACACCCTATAGGTCCGGCCCCTATAATCACGACGACATCCCCCAACTTCGGGCGGGACAGCTCCTGTCCATTGATAGCACATGCAAGCGGCTCGGCAATAGCCGCCTCGCCAAAAGATATGTTTGGAGCAAGTATATTCACGCATCCGTTCTTGATGGATAGTGAAGGAACAAGCATATACTCTGCAAACCCGCCGTCGTAATGGTATCCTATCGCCTTAAGATTATCACACATACTCTGGACACCGTCTAAACAATACTGGCACTCGCCGCATGGTATGACCGCAGCGATAGCAACCCTGTCACCTGACTTATATCCGGAAACGTTTTTACCAACCTCAACTACAGTCCCTGAGACCTCATGTCCTGTAATTCTCGGGAGTTTAATCAGCCTGTGTCCGTGATGGTAAATCTTAATATCCGTCCCGCAGATTGCACATGCCTCCACCTTAATCAATATTTCATCATCACCACATTTTGGTCTGGGGACATCCTTGATAACCAATTTCCCAACCTCTTCAAGCACTGCTGCTTTCATTGTCACCTTTCTCTATCTTGCAGCGTCCCCACGGGGATTCGAACCCCGGTCGTCAGATCGAAAATCTGATGTCCTAGGCCTCTAGACGATGGGGACAATAAATAAATGAGGGCGCTGAGTCTCGAACTCAGGACACCCACCTTAAAAGGGTGGTGCTCTACCAACTGAGCTACGCCCCCTCTAACCCTCTGTAATCTCGGATTCTTTACTCTTTAATATGTGGTCAATGTTGCTGATATATTTGTCAGTCAATTTCTGGACGTTATCCTGGAACTTGTGTGCATCGTCTTCGCTAATGAGTCCGTCCTTCTGAAATTTCTTTAAAGACTCATTAGAATCCCTTCTGATAGACCTTATTGAGACCCTTCCTTCTTCTGCTACTTTACGGACTATCTTTACGAGTTCCTCCCTCCGCTCCTTTGTGAGCTGCGGGATGCCTATACGCATAAGTTTACCGTCATTGGTAGGGTTCAATCCCAGGTCTGATTTTAAGATTGCCTTTTCTATCTCTGGCAGGACAGAAACGTCCCATGGCTGGATAACGAGTAATTTAGGGTCCGGGGTTGTAATGGTAGCTAATTGTTTAAGCGGTGTGGGCGTCCCATAATAATCAACCTTGAGCCCTTCAACAAGTGCACTTGAAGCCCTGCCAGTGCGGATGGTAAGGAACTCCTTAGAGACTACATCCGCTGTGCGTTTCATCTTATCCTCGGTATCTTTTAATAATTGCTGGGCGTTCATTTTTTTACCTCACAATAGTTCCTATCTTCTCCCCCATTATGGCCCGCTTAATATTTCCTGTTTTAAATAAATCAAATACCACTATGGGTAACTTATGGTCCATACAGAGGCTGATAGCAGTAGCATCCATAACCTTCAGCCCCATCTTTAAAACGTCTATAAACTTAAGCGTTTTGAATTTCCTTGCATTCTTGTTTATATGAGGGTCTGAAGAATAAACGCCATCTACCTTTGTTGCCTTTAATATTACCTCGGCATTTATCTCCATTGCCCTCAATGCTGCAGTGGTATCTGTCGTAAAATACGGATTTCCTGTGCCACCTGCAAAGATTACCACCCTGCCTTTCTCCAGGTGCCTTATCGCCCTTCTTCTTATGTATGGCTCTGCCAGCTCCTGCATCTCTATGGCAGTCTGGACACGGGTGAAGACCCCTATCTTTTCCAGTGCATCCTGTAATGCCAATGCATTGATTACCGTTGCTAACATACCCATATAATCCGCCGTGGTCCTATCCATACCATCGCCATGTGCAGGTGAGCCTCTAAAGATATTGCCTCCCCCGATGACTATTGATATTTCCACTTCTAATTCTCTTATCTCTTTAATCTGGTAGGCGATAGAAGTGACTACTTCGGGGTCTATGCCGTAGCCTTCCTCACCCTGCAGTGCCTCGCCGCTAAGTTTCAGCACAACCCTCTTATATACAGGTTTTGACTTTACCAATTTTTATGTCTCTTCCCCCAACTGGTATCTGACGAACCTTCTTATTATGATATTTTCCCCTGTCTTGGCAATTATAGACGTGAGATACGAATTGACAGTTATAGATGGGTCCTTTACGAAGGGCTGCTCCAACAGACATATGTCCTGATAAAATTTCTCAAGCTTGCCAGAGACAATCTTCTCTACAACATTGGCAGGCTTGTCTTTAATCTGTGCCGAGAGCATCTCTTTTTCTTTGTTAATTAAGTCCTCAGGAACGTCTTTTTTAGTTATATACAAGGGATTTGAGGCAGTTATTTGCAGCAGCAAATCCTTTACGAATTTCCTGAAATCTTCATTCCTGGCAACGAAGTCAGTCTCACAATTGATTTCTATCATAACCCCAATCTTATTACCCGGGTGGATATACGATTCTATGCATCCTTCCTTTGTTGCCCTGCCTACCTTCTTTCTTGCAGTATCTATCCCTTTCTTTCGCAGGACGTCTATTGCCTTATTCAAATCGCCGCCTGATTCCTCAAGCGCTTCTTTGCAGTTAGCAACCCCTGCACCTGTTTTTTCTCTTAATTGTCTTACAACCTCTAAAATAATTGTCATCGCTTTACCCTTCCTTACTTACCCCCCTTAATCGGCCGTTTTCTCTTTATCTTACTAATAGTTTTTTCTACACCCATAGTTTCTTTCTTCGCAGAGAACTTCTTCTCTAAAACCGTCTCTTCTGCTTCAATAATCTTTTCGGCTTCCTCACTTTTTATCTCAACTTCTTTTGCCGCTTCCTTTAGTTCCTTCTCTTTCGCTTCCGCGGCAATAAGTCCGCTAAGTCTTTGTTTACCCTCAATGATACTGTCAGCAACGACGCTGCTTATCAGTTTGATTGATTTTATAGCATCGTCATTACCCGGCATAACATAATCTACATCATCAGGGTCACAATTTGTATCTACAATGGCCGCTACAGGTATGGAGAGTTTTTTTGCCTCAGATACGGCTATATTCTCTTTTTTAGAATCTACTACAAATATTGCCTGCGGGAGTTTATCCATAGTATGGACGCCCCCTAATACCTTTTCAAGACCTGACAGTTCTTTCATAAGCATTGCTGCCTCTTTTTTGGATAAAGAGGTAAGTCCGCCATTATCTCTCATATTTCTCAATTCTTTTAGTCTGTCTATACTTTTCTTGACAGTCCTGAAATTGGTAAGCATACCGCCAAGCCATCTCTGGCTTACATAAGGCATACCGCACCTTGCCGCCTCAGAAGATACCGGCTCCTGGGACTGCTTCTTCGTCCCTACAAAAAGCACAATCCCCCCATTTGCAGCGACATTAGTTAAAAATGAACACGTGGTATTTATACATTCTAAAGATTTTTGCAAATCTATAATGTGTATACCGCTCCTCGCACCAAATATATAACGGCCCATCTTAGGATTCCACCTCTTGGTTTGATGGCCAAAATGAACACCTGCCTCTAAAAGCTCTTTTACAGAAACTGTTGCCAACTTATTCCTCCTCTCTTATAATGAATTTCTATTTTAAAGCATTATACCATAACAAATTTATTTTTCAAGAAGTTTTTTATTAGCCCATGTCTTCTTTACCTCATCATAAATCTTCCTGAACGGAATGTCTTTACGTTCAGCGAGCTCTTTACAGTCCTCATACTCAGGAGAAATAGACTTGACAACGCCATTACTCTCGCCTATCTTAACCCTGCACTCCCCATACCTTGTCTTAACCTTTACAATCCTTCTACTCAATTTTTTTCTAACTTCCCTGTGATATCTCACCCCAAACGTAGTGGTTTCTGAAAATATTATCCCGGTAACCTTGTCAATGACATGCTCTTCAAACAGGACAGTCAGCAGGACTGCAGGTCTGGATTTCTTCATCTGGATAGGCGTTAAATAGACGTCAAGTGCGCCGGCGTCAAATAACTTTTTAAATAAATGCTCATAATTCAGAGGCAGCATGTCATCTATATTTGCCTCAAGTGCTATTACGCTATCCGCTATATAATCCTCACAAGCCTGCCCTATAATCACTCTTAGCATGTTAGGAACGTCATCAGAACCTCTACTGCCTGCACCATAGCCTATAGACTCTATCCTCATCTCCGGAACCTCACACTGATGAGCCAATGCGGTAACGATACCTGCACCTGTAGGTGTTACAAGTTCCTCTGTCTCCCTTCCCAATCTAACGGGAAATCCTTTAAGTAAGTCAAGCGTAGCAGGAGCAGGAAGAGGAAGGATACCACCCCTCGTATTAACAGTACCCCTGCCTAAAGGAAGGATAGATGAATAGACATGCTCTATATTTAGTTTATTAATACTGATTGCTGCGCCAACTATATCTATTATAGAATCCATATCACCTAACTCATGAAAATGTAAATCCTCTCCCGGCTCGGCATGCACCCTGGTCTCAGCCTTTGCAAGATTATGGAATATATCCGTAGATAACTTTTTTACCCGCGGCTCTAATGCACTATTACCTATCAGGTCCAGAATTTCCTTTAAACTCTTAGAATGGCGGGATTTGACTTTTGTATCCGGAATAACATCAAACTTTGTGCCTGCCAATCCACCCCGCATTACTTTTCTTGTAGTTATACGGTAACCCTTCAATCCTAATTTTGCCAATTCCTTTCGTAAGATATCTATCTTCAGCCCGCTGTCTATCAAGGCGCCGAGAACCATGTCCCCGCTTATACCGCTAAAACAATCAAGATATAATATTTTCATCTATTAATCAAACTCGCAAAATATCCTGCCCCAAATCCATTATCTATATTAACAACCGCTACTCCGGGTGCGCATGAGTTAAGCATCGTTAGAAGTGCAGCCAATCCCTGGAAACTTGCCCCGTAACCTATGCTTGTAGGAACGGCTATAACAGGCTTTGAAACCAATCCCCCTACTACGCTTGCCAATGCACCTTCCATGCCGGCAACGACTATCAGGACGCTGGATTTTCTTAATAATTCATTCTTATCTAATAATCTATGTATACCTGCCACGCCAACATCGTAAAGTTTCTCTACCCTGTTTCCCATAACCTCCAATGTAACCCGCGCCTCTTCAGCAACAGGGATGTCTCCTGTCCCGCCGGTTATTATCAAAACCAATCCCCTGCCTTTTAAAGGGCGCTTCTTAAAATATATCACCTTTGCAGTCTCATTGTACCTGATAGAAGGATATTTAGCCTTTAGCCTCACGTATATTTCATCCGTTGCCCTGGTAAGCAGAAGAGAATCTTCCTCTCTGATAATATTATCTGCTATTGCCTCAATCTGGCTATGGCTCTTCCCCTGGCAATATACGACCTCAGGGAAACCTTTTCTCAATGTCCTGTGTCCGTCTATTCTGGCGAATCCTAAATCGGTATACGGTAAATCCTTTAATCTTTTTAGAACATTATTGAGAGGGGTCTTCCCTCTTTTAAAATTCAACAATAACCCTTTTATCTCAGCCTCGTTCACCTTATATCCACCTTGCCCTATCAATACCCTTGATACGCATTATATCCGAAAGCAGGACGTCATCATATTTATCACTGGTCAATTTTAAAGTTACCTCTAAAATTACAAATTCTTTATCATCAGACCTCTTCATTTCAAAATCCCTTACTTCCAGATTATAGTCTGACAATATTGCACGAATCTGCTCTATCTGATTAGCATCGCCTCTTGTGGTAACTGAAAGCACCCTGTACCAATCCCTCCTTATAAAACACTTCTCTATCCTGGTAAGAACGAAGAGCGTAATCAGGGCTATCTCGGTAGTAACGAGCGCACCTGTCGTAAAACCGCATCCTACTGCCAAACCTATCCCGGCTACAGCCCATAGACTCGCTGCAGTCGTAAGTCCTATAACAGATGCCCTGAACCTGAGGATTGTCCCTGCGCCGAGGAAACCAATCCCGCTCACTACCTGTGCCGCTATCCTGGCAGGGTCTATGTTTATCTTTTCACCCCTGTATATATCAAATATATGCATTGAAGTCAACATGATAAGGGCAGAACCTACAGATACCAGGATGTGAGTTCTAAGACCCGCTGCCCTCCCATGTGCCTCTCTCTCTAATCCAAGCAGCCCGCCGAGAAGAGCCGACAGAACCAACCTCCAGATAAGTTCATAATCTGATACCATAATTATTACACCTCCAAATCCGGCTGGGCAGTGAGATTTAAATCAGATACCTCACCCGACATATATTTCTCATACCCCAGACCTGCTACCATCGCTGCATTATCTAAACAAAGAGGGATAGACGGGAAATAAACGTTCATACCCGCCTTCCCGGATGCAATCTTTAATTTTTCTCTTAATCTGAGATTGGCACTTACCCCGCCGCCCAAAACTATATCTCTCAACCCATTCTCCCTGCAGGCTGATATAGAGTTCCGGACAAGGACGTCTATTATAGCCTCTTGAAAACTCGCGCATATATCATTGATGAGAGAGGAACTTAATGGACCAGCCTTTTTGCAATAGTATAATACAGCTGTCTTCAATCCGCTGAAACTAAAATCCAATCCACCGCCCATAATATGGGAACGCGGGAAGTCTATTGCCTTATGGTCCCCTTCCCTTGCCCTCTTTTCTATGATGGGCCCGCCTGGATAACCTAACCCTAATATCTTTGCTGCCTTATCAAATGCCTCTCCTGCAGCATCATCTAACGTAGAGCCGATAAGTTTAAACTCTACTCTTTTCTCAACTAAGAAAAGTGACGTGTGTCCGCCTGATACCACCAGCCCTATAAAAGGAGGCGTTAGAGAGGGATTTTCCATGAGGCATGCATAGATGTGAGACTCTACGTGACTCACACCGATAAGCGGAATGTCTTTGGCAAGGCTTAATGCCTTGGCAAAGGATATACCTACGAGCAATGCGCCTACCAGTCCGGGTCCATTCGTAACCGCTATTAGGTTGACATCGTCCAAGGTAACATTTGCATCATCTAATGCCTTGCCGACGACGTGATTTATATATTGGACGTGAAACCTTGAGGCTATCTCAGGAACTACACCGCCAAACCTTTCGTGAAATTCAACGCTGGACGAGACTACATTGGACAATATCTTCTCCCCACCCGCCATGTCGGATGTTACACCTTTTATAATAGACCCGGCAGTCTCATCACATGAGGTTTCAATCCCAAGCACGAACACTATCTCACCAACTCAGAGACATAGACAAATTTTATGCCTTTTGCTTCCATTCGGGGCAGCATGTCTTTCAGGACAGATAATGTCGTCGTCTTATCATGCCCTATCCCTACAGCCTCTCCGCGCTTGAGCGCTATATTGCAAAGTTCTTCTATCCTGCGGGATATTTTTTCAGAAACAGTCCCGTCCCCCTTACCTAAATCTACGTCCAGAAACACATCCCTTTTTGTGAATTTCAAGCCTAATTTATTGCATATATCAGGACATACAGAACCGCCTGTCGTCACACTGTCAAGAAAGAACAGCCCCCTCCCTTTTATTTCCTCTAAAACTACCGTCATTAAATCAGCATCCCGGGTAGCCTTTGAACCCATATGATTGTTTACGCCATGTACTCCTGGGACACTGACAAGCGCCTTGTCAATTAGTTCCCTCACCTTTTCACGAGACATATTGCGGGAAATCATGCCTGATTCAGGCCTCTTAGGATTAGAGGCTGGTTCCATAGGTATATGTAGCAGGACCTCATACCCGTGCGATTTAGCCTCCCGTGCCACGTACTCAGAAAATTGAAGATGGGGTAAAACTGCCAATGTGACGGGACGACCTATCTCAAAAAATTGTGTCAGG
Source organism: uncultured Planctomycetia bacterium (assembly GCA_964449965.1). Taxonomy (GTDB): domain Bacteria; phylum Omnitrophota; class Gorgyraeia; order CAYVEO01; family CAYVEO01; genus CAYVEO01. Next base: position 31,072 of record CAYVEO010000013.1, on the reverse strand, counting down.
TGCTGTTTGTTATATCCCCAGTCATCCAATATAATAGCCACCTTAACAACAGGTTTGGAATCCGAATTCCTGTTTTTTATACCAAGGAATACAATAGTTACGGTTATTAGCAGTATAACCGCGAAGAATATCTTTTTAATCATTGAACCTTAACCCTGGTTTCTAACATAGGCGATGTAATCTTCTTATAGACCTTAATCCCCTTTATTATGTCTACAGCCCTTGTTAATTGATTGTCGTAAGAAACCTTCTTCTTGGACTCTTCTTTTTTCTCTTCCTCTTTCACAGGGGGGTAAGTATCCTCCTTCTCTAACTTTTCAAATATATCTTCGTGTTTTTCACTAATTGCCGCTTCAAGTTTCTCTTCCTTAGGCTCAACTTCAATGTCCGGAATTATCCCCTCCCCGTGTATAGAGCGCCCGCTCGGCGTAAAATATTTACTTGTAGTAAGTCTAATGGCAGACCCATCCTTCAACTCAATCACTGTCTGGACAGAACCTTTACCAAAGGTCTTGGTCCCTACAATGATGCCTCTATGATTATCCTGAATAGCTCCGGCAACTATCTCTGATGCACTGGCACTGCCCTCGTTCACCAGTACGACCATAGGGTAATCAGGATGTATTGAGTTCTTATGCGCCTTGAATTCCAAATCCTGTCCCTTGATACGCCCCTTTGTATAAACTATCATCTTACCGCCTGAAAGAAATTTATCTGATACCTGGACAGCAGTACTCAAAAGCCCGCCAGGGTTATTCCTGAGGTCAAGGATGAAGCTATCCATCCCATCTTTCTCCAATTTCAAAAGCGCATCTTCCAAATCCTTTGCTGTCTTTTCCTGAAATTCCGTCAACTTTATATAACCTATATTATCCTCTAATATACGGACGTCTTTTATACTCTGTATCTTTATTACAGCCCTCTCAATGGTAAAATCCAGTAACTTCTTTTCATGTTCCCGCAATATGGTAATAGTAACCTTTGTGCCTGGCTTGCCGCGCAGTTTCCCTACAGCATCCATAATACTTATACCGCGCGTAATCTCCTTCTCTATCTTTACAATCTTATCCCCTGCCTTTATGCCTGCCTCATAAGCAGGCGTCCCATCAATAGGGGATATTACGGTGAGGAGTTCATCCTTTATCCCTATCTCAATGCCGAGCCCTCCAAATTCACCCTCTGTCTGGACCTTCATCTCCTTATAGAAATCCGGCTCCATGAATTGGCTATGGGGGTCTAAGGAAGACAACATCCCTTTTATAGCACCATGAATCAATTTCTGGGGTTCAATCTCATCTACATAATTATTCTGTATGAGTGTTATAGAATCAGTAAAGACCTCCATCTGATTGTATAATTCCTCAGCAGCCTTCCTATCAGCCGTACTGCTCGGGCTTAAAGAAAAAACGAGAACAACAAGCACAACCCACATCACTACAACCCTATTCCACATATCAACCTCCCTTTGATAACTTCATTCTCAATATCTCATTCACCATCTTCGGATTTGCCTTACCCTTTGTCTTCGCCATAACCTGCCCCACCAGAAATATAATTGCCTTTTCTTTCCCATTCTTAAAATCACTCACTGACTTTGTGTTCTCTTCAATAACCTTATCTACTATCTTTTCTATCTCATCACTGTTTGATATCTGGGAAAGACCCTTTTGCTGAACTATCTCTTGAGGAGATTTGCCAGTCTCAATCATCTCTACCAGAATATCCTTTGCCATCTTACCGGATATACCTCCGTCATCTATCAATTTTACCAACTCTCTTAACGAACCGGGCGTGACCTTTATGTCTTGTAACTTTAAACCCCTCAACTTTAACTGATAACTGATATCACCCATGAGCCAGTTTGCCATGGACTTGGGTTTGTCATAGCCTTTTGTGGATTCTTCAAAATAGTCTGCAAATGCCTTGTCAGAGGTTAACACCTCTGCATCATATTCACTCAAACTATATTCCCTCACAAACCGTTCTCTTCTATTATGAGGTAATTCCGGCAGGTCTTTCTTGATTCTCTCTATCTCATGGACAGGAATAATAAACGGGACAAGGTCAGGCTCAGGGAAATATCTGTAGTCATGCGCCTCTTCCTTACTGCGCATAGAGATGGTAACCTCGCCCTCAGCATCCCACAGCCTCGTCTCCTGAACTATACGTGTCCCTTCCCCAATAGCCCTCTTCTGCCTGGCTATCTCATATTCTAATGCCTTCTCCACCCCTTTAAATGAGTTCATGTTCTTTACCTCTGCCTTGACGCCCAATTCAGCTTCACCCTCAGGTTTTATAGAAACGTTCGCATCGCATCTCAGGCTGCCCTTCTCCATGTCACAATCCGATACCTCAAGGTATTCTAAGACATTTTTTAAGAGTGTGAGATATTCATGCGCCTCCTTAGGTGAATTTATGTCGGGTTCTGTAACTATCTCCAGGAGGTGGATACCTGAACGGTTAAAATCCACTAAACTCATCTCCTCCGTATGCAGAAGTTTGCCGGCATCTTCTTCCAGATGGACACGCCTTATCCGGATGTTCTTACTGCCGGTCTTTGATTGGACTTCAAGGAATCCGTTTCTGGAAAGCGGCTTGTCAAACTGGGAAATTTGAAAATTCTTGGGTAGGTCAGGATAGAAATAATTCTTCCTGTCAAACTTCACAAAATCGGATACCTTACAGTTAAGAGCAAGTGCCACCTTGAGTGCATATTCAAATGCGGTCCTGTTCAAAACAGGAAGCGACCCAGGCATACCCAGACATACCGGGCAGGTTTGCGAATTCGGTTCCTGTCCAAAGAGCGTACTGCACCCGCAGAATGCCTTAGACTTAGTAGCAAGCTGAAGGTGCACCTCCAGCCCTATAACTGCTTCATATTCCACTGCCTATCCTCATCCTATGCCATTCCGTATTCTGTTCGTATGTGTACGCCACCCTGAAAATATCCTCTTCACCAAAAGGACGTGCCAATATCTGTAAGCCAATCGGAAGCCCTGTCTTTGTCCGTCCGCAAGGGATAGACATGGCAGGTATCCCTGCCAGATTCACTGATATCGTAAATATATCTGACAGATACATTGAAAGCGGGTCATTGATTCTTTCTCCAATCTTAAATGCAGGCGTGGGAGAGGTGGGCGTTAAAATACAATCACATTTTTTGAATGCATCATCAAAATCCATCTTAAGCATGTTTCTAACCTTTTGCGCCTTGAGATAGTATGCCTCATAATAGCCTGCGCTCAAGGCATACGTCCCGAGTATTATCCTTCGCTTTGCCTCACTGCCAAATCCCTGTCCTCTTGTGTTTCTGTACATATCTAATAATGGATGTGAACTGTTATCTGTCCACTGTGAACTGCGAAATCCATACTTGACGCCGTCAAACCTTGCCAGATTAGAACTTGCCTCAGCAGTCGCCACCAGATAATATACACTGATAGCATATTCTGTATGCGGAAGTGAAACCTCTACGCATTCTCCGCCTAACTTTTTCATCAATTCAATCGCACCCCTGACACTTTTCTCAACTTCCTTGTCCATCCCTTCAATGAAATATTCCTTTGGGATGCCTAACCTGATTCCATGAATGTCATTTATTAAAGACTTAGTATAATCAGGGACAGGGATATCCACAGAGGTGGAGTCGTTCTTGTCATAACCGGCAAGGACGTTCATAAGTAAAGCAGAATCCTGGACATCCTTCGTAATAGGGCCAATCTGGTCTAAAGAAGAGGCAAATGCTATAAGCCCATACCTTGAAACCCTTCCATAGGTGGGCTTTAATCCTACCACGCCGCACAAACTCGCAGGCTGCCGGATGGAACCTCCAGTATCACTCCCGAGCGCCATTACAGCCTCGCCGCTTGCAACTGCCGCAGCAGAACCACCGCTTGACCCGCCTGGTATCCTGTCCAGGTCCCATGGGTTATGCGTTATTCCATAACGAGACGTCTCCGTAGATGAACCAAATGCAAACTCGTCCATGTTTACCTTACCCATGAGTATCGCGCCTGCCGATTCTAATCTATCTATGACAGTGGCGTTGTAAGGGGGTTTGAAACCAGACAATATCCTGGAACCGCACGTAGTCTCCTCACCCCGGACACAAATATTATCCTTAATAGCCACAGGAATCCCGTCCAGCCTTGCAGGGGACTCAGGGGACAGCCCCGACGTAACGTCGGGGCTGTCCCCGTTGTGGTTGTGCACTATAGAAGACGCCTTCTTCATCATCCGTTCCTTATCCACAGAAATAAAGGCCTTCACCCTTTTATCTATATCATCTATCCGCTCTAAGACAGACTTTGATACATCCAGGGGCGTAACCTCTCCTTTTTTCATCCTGTCCTGTAATTCATGGGCAGTCATTTCATATAATTTTAAGGAATTTTTTTCTATCATCTCTCTTACTCTATAACCTTCGGAACCTTAAAAAATCCACCCTCTCTACCCGGGGCATTTTTAAGCGATTCTTCCACCGGTAAAGACGGAGTAACCTTATCCTCTCTATAAACATTCTTGAGAGGCAGGACATGACTTAGAGGCTCAATTCCTTCTGTATCTAACTCATTCAATTTATTCATATACGTAAGGATACCATCCAATTGCTTTGTCAGATTCCCCAACTCCTCATCAGTCAATTCAAGCCTTGCAAGATTGGCTACATATTGAACATCCTTTACTGTAATCTTCATATGTTACCCTTCCTTTGCTTATTTTTGCTATTTTAACACTCCCCCCATACCTTTGTCAAATGAATTAAATTAAAATATTTTTAAATTTTTGAAATGCGGGGGGTAACCTTGCAGGAAACCTAATTTCTTCACTCTACTTAGAGAAAGAAGAACTAAAAGAATACGGATACCGAATACGCGAGGAAGAACAACGCCAATGCAATTAGTGTCTTCAAGCCAGGATGCAACATGTTTGGCATAGTGGTTCTTACAGTTTACATCTGGCATTACAGTATTGGCATGAGCGGAGTAAATGACAATTCCGCGTGGATGCAGTTGTTATATGGCTTGTTGCAATTCATGCTGTATCAGCTTGTTGACACTCTCGCCTTCTTGGAATGCCTTACCAGCAAGAGCCTTATGCAATTGAGGAGGAATTCTCAGTGCTATTTTTCCTGAGAACTTCTTGTTAGCCGTCGCTACTGGAAGCGGCCTTCCTTCTTTTCGAAGTATTTGTATGGCTTCCTCTACTGCTTTACACAGTTCATTGAAAACCTTCTTCTGATTCTTACCGTGCACGCCACCCAAAATCAAACCTGGCGCCGTCCCAACATAACACTGGTCCTCTTCAGACCACTCCACAATCTTCAGGTAATCATCGCTTATCTTCTTGCTCATCACTAAACCTCCCTTAATGCCCGTTTTACTTCTTTTTCCTGGTAGGGCAATGCATCTGCCCCTGGGTTCCCGGACAGCCGAACAACATAAGGACACTTGGGATGCAAAAGATTCCTGTGGCTACCCTTTCCTCCCCTGTTGATAAACCCAGCCTTTTCCAAATCCGCAATAAGTTGTCGTATTTTTCGTGGCATGATAATATGATATCACAATAATATCATTTGTCAAGATATTTTAAAATATCTTTTAAATTTTTGAAAGGCGGGGGGCCAAATCGCGGCATCAGGCAGCAACTTCTTTTTTAATTTTTATTTCTAATCCTTCGATTTCAGGAATTGGAAGATTTTTATATATCCGAAATAATATCCATTCTTCTAAAGTTCCCGCCAATTCATTCCTACATTCTTCCAGTGTATGAGCATTGGCATAAACACCACGACATTCAGGAATTTCACCGTAAAATGAACTATCATCGGAGAGTATCTCATAGCGGGCATGTTCCATTGCTTTTTGTATATATTTTGTCAGCATTTGAATCTCCTTTATTTTTTATGTCCAGTAAAAGTATAACACAAAAATCAAGGTTTGTGAAACTAATTTTTATTTTGTAGATGTTTTTTCCTTTTTATTTTACCTAACGTCTGAACTCAGCGGTACTCAGTATATTGTTTAATTTTTGCACAGGGCGGGCTAAGATTCCTGTATTTCCCGCAACCTTTCCCACGCTCCTGTGTAGCCTTCTATCTCTTTCTCTTTACGGTCGTCCCGTCTGTGAGATCCAGCGATTGCACGTAGATGCTGTGCAGATTCATCACGTCTATATTTTGTCCTTCACCTTCATTACGCTTCTGCCATTGTTCGTCTACCGGCATCCAAAGAAACTCTATGTGTGTCTTCGTGCCATACGCCTCTATAAACCAGTTAACAATTTCAACGTTTGACCCTTTTCTCCTTGTCTTCCCTTCCGGGCCAATGGTTACGTCTATTTGTTGAGCCATGTCAAGCCGGAAGGTAATTCTTGAGCGTTTGCCCCAGGAATGGGCTGAAACGACATTCCCATCCACGTTGTGTATTGTGATTTCGAAGCGGTTCTCACCCGAGTACTTGACAGCTTCCACCTGGCCCCCATAACTGTTACCAGCGACCGCAGGCTCACACATCACCATCATCATCGCAAATACCCATAACAGGTTTGTAAATAGCACTCTCATCATTCACCCCCTTGTCATAAGTGATTGGTTGGGTGCGGATTTTCCCCTCACTTCTCCCATTGGTTTGCAGTTTTGACGGTTCTCTCGCTTATGGCAAGAGCAAAATACTTGGCATTGCCATAGTTCGTGGAGATACCAAAATCGAGGGGGAAACTCCTATCACCATCATCCATAACAACATAGCCAAGCCATAATTTTTGGACTTTGAAAGGAGTTGTCGCCGTGCCGAGCAAAGCGCCGGATGCATCATATACAGCACCGTGGAGAGTGTATTCCACATCGTCGAAGTAGCAGACAGCACCATTGATCTCAGCAGTCAAATGGGATTCTTCCGTTATCTCAAATCGGATACTGTTAAACTGAATCAAATGATAGGTCTGCCCTCTCCAAGGAATGCCTGTCGATTTGAGTTCGAGAGGAATCGGTTTATCGAAAGTGAATGCGTGCGTTCCTTGGATCCTCGGCGGCCCCAATTGAGTTCCTGTTGTGGCTCCTATCAGGAAAACAGCCGCGATAGTCACACTCACCCCATACAGTATCACCCTCATCTTGATCTTCATGGTATAGTCACTCCTTTCATGCACCCAACATATATTATACTACCTAATAGAATCAGCAAACACTGCAGATTCTGCAGTATAACTTCCTTGCATATTTTGGTAATTTATTATTATAACTTAAAATATAATATATGGTTACACCTATAAAATGCGATTGTTGGACAATCGCTATTTCTTGAACAGATCTGAATGGGCACCAGTCCGCTCAAAAACAATTGTGTCACCGTGGATATTGTATATCAACAACCAGTCCGATTCGATGTGGCATTCTCGGCGACCCACATAATTACCGACGAGATTGTGGTCTCGGTGAATTGGATCCAATCGATCACCGGCGATCAGGTTATGGACAATCATCTTCAGTTTCTCAATCTTCTTTTGGCGTTTCTGGGCGAGCTTAATATCTTTGGAAAACTGCTTCGTGTAGGCAGGCGTATACATCAAATCCCCAATTTTTGGAACATGTCTTCCGCATCTTTACAGAGAATCACGTCACGCCCGGCATCTGTTTCCTCAAACGTCCTTCGTGTTGTCTGGTTCGGAATCGCAACATCAAATGGCAGTCCTTTCCGCAGGACCACCTGCTTATAGAAAATAGCAATCGCTTGGCTTGTAGAAACGCCGAGGTGGTGGAAAATGTTTTCGGCATGTTCCTTTAAATCAGGTTCGATTCTAGCCCGAATAACAGCGCTCTTGCTCATCGCACTCCTCCTTTTATACTACTAATTATAACACAAATGGGGTACACTTGTCAATTGCTTTGTGTTGCTACCCAACGTTTGATTTAACGATATAAAATCAAGATTATTTCTGTCGCATGTTTTGATTCAATACGTGAGTTTAAACTATTGTACTGCTAAAATCATTTTAGATCTTCATTATTTAAATTTATTTCTCTAAATTTTTCTGGATGCAGATGCCTCCATCTATTCACATACAAAAAGAAAACACTTGGGCCAAATGAGATCAACATTACTGCTATTCCAAAAACTATTCCGATAAATGTATAAAAACCTGCGCAACAATAATTGCGATGGCGTGCTACAATATGTGCTGGCACAGCAACGAGTAATGATATTACACTGCTACTTAATAATTTTCTACATTGTGAGGCAATTATATCCTGAGGTTTTTTCCCTTGGGTTAACCTGTAAAATAAAACAGTCCAGAATATCCAGACCAGAACACAAATACCAATAACAGTCCAGCCTTGCCATGCTTCAAAAGGTAAATCTTTAGTTAAAAATTCGGCTATCGCACATATGACCCCAAACAGAAGACATCCTATAAGAAATCCAGAAATGATTAAAGGTAAATATATGGCTCTTTTGGTAATCGGTCGTTTATTTTCTATTCTAACAGGAATCAATAATAACCCTGTTTGGCAAAATAACATGATAATTAAAAACACCCAATAAGACCATATCTTGAAAACTTCCGATGGATCAATGGGATAGAAGCAAGCTAACAGAATAGGCCATGTTAATGCAATCAAAATAAAGGCATACATTAAGACTATAATTATTGCTAATTTTTTCATTTTTCTTGATCTAACGGACGGCGGCTGAGATGCAAACGGGACGACAAGTTTACTTGGCGGACCGATTGCACAAGTGTATAGCCCAACACTACAGATTCTGCAGTCTAATTTATTTAGATATTTTAGGTAATTAACTCTGTAACTATATTTTAAGCATAAGGTTGTTTTCAGCCACTGCTCGCTTGTGGTACAATTATATGTTTGGGAGACAACATGACCATTTTCCCATTCTTCCACACAGCAAGCGGAACATTTCTGCGACGATGGTCTTCTATAACTGCAGCAATCGCTTCCTGCATAGCAGCAACAGCTTTATCTCTCAAGGACATTATTTTTCTTTTTATTTTCCGATTCTTCATCCTTTTACCTCTCGACTCACTTCTCATTTATTTCTTATAGTTTATCATACCATGACCTGTTCTGCAAGTATTTTTAGAGGGATTTTTTGAGAAACCTAACGTTAGGTGATTAATATATTCTATTTGAATAGTAAGTTGGATTCCTGTGTTGATGGGCTATACAGGTAATCAAAATATCCTCCCCATCAAGCACATATAAGATTAAGTAAGGAAATCGTTTAATATTAATTCTTCTCGTGTTATTCCCAACTTTTCTCCATGCATCTGGAGCTATGGAAATATAATCAACACTACTCAGAAATGAATTGTAAAACTGTTCGCCCAACACGGGCATTTGGTCATTGTAATAATCAATTGCCTCCTCCATCTCTTTATCAGAGGGAGGAATCAAAATAATATTCACTTCTCAAGCCTCGCCCGAAGATGCTCAAGAGATATACCTTTTACACGGCCTTCTTTGTAGGCTTGATATCTATTTTCAGATTCTCTCACCCATATTTTCTCTATTTGCTCATCAGTCTTATCCAGGCTATCCAAGAGAATTTCAGCCAGATGGATTCTCTCAACAACATTTAATTCTAATACTTTTGTCTTTATTTTCTTTGTCAACATTTTATTTACCCTCCTTTCGTCCGCCTATCAATTCTGTCAATAAGTTTTCTGACAAAATCCCTGTTTCTGAACCCGTCAATGTATCTCATAACTCATCTCTTTCATCACGCTGATTCTATTCTACAATATTTCGTATAAATTTGTCAATGGATTTTTGCGTTTGGAAATATCTTTTCTGCCTTTTTATACTCTCTCATGGCATTCTCTAAATCTCCAACAATCGTATAGAGATTACCGAGTCTGAGATGGGTCTCTACGTGAACAGGATATAACTCTAATACCTTCTCATACTCATCTATTGCCGGAAGGGGCATATTTCTATCTTCATAGAGGATGGCTAAATTATAATGTGACTTATAATCATAGGGGTTGATGCGGATAGACTTTTGGAAAGAAGTCATCGCCGCATCCATGCTGCCTGCCTTGCCGGACTGGTATCCTTTATAGAAATGGATATTTGCCAGGAAAGGCCGGATTGTCCATGCTAAAATAAAGATAGTGATTATCACGACGCCAATCCTTATCGTCCATAAGTGGGAATTTTGGGGTAGCTGTGACGTTGAGTCCTGGGACAGTTGAGGCGCCATGCTCCCCAATATCCCTATAAAAAACCAGAATAACATGGACGATGTTGGCATATGAAACGGGAAGCTGAACAACCCGTAAAAAAGAGTAGTAGCAATACATGACAGAATGGCAATTATAAGTAATCGTTCTTCTCTTTCTCTGTTTTTCAATAGGCTGAATCCGTATTTAAAGATGGCTATTATAAACCATATTAGTGAGCCTATACCGAGTATTCCCGTCTCTGCAGCAGTTTCTATATATTCATTATGGGCATGAATGGTAGAGCCTGTGTAGTTGGAATATTCCTTTAACCTTAGATACTTGCCTTGATACGCTGGATAATTTATCTCAAATGTGCCGATGCCTATTCCTATCCACGGTGAATCTTTTATCATATCAAGGCTGGAACGCCACATAAGGATGCGGTGTTTATTTGAAGATTCCTCCAGATTAAAGATAGACTTGAATCTCTCGGCAAATGAGGACTTTTCGCCTTCACCCAATCTGACGATAGCAATAGTAAAAACGGCAAATAGTAACAGGGCTAAAACCATTCTTTTCTTCCTTATCGTAATATCATGCCTTGCAATATAGAAAAAGAATGCGGTGCCCAATGCCATGCTTACCCATGCCCCCCTTGTCTTTGTAAATAGGATAGAGATAAATATCAACGCTATGGAGAGTAAGAAGATTATTCTGTATAATTTTTGATGTGACATAAAGGCAAAGGCAATTGAGAGGGGAAGGACAATTATGAGAAATCCTGCCAGGAAATTCTGATTGGTAAACGTTGCAGAAGGGTAATCTTCTCTCAAACCTAATGGGTCTATATTAAAATATTGCATCAGGAAATATACGGATATTAGAGAGGAGACTATTATTAGTGAAGTAATGAACCCTGTCCTTTCTCCCATTTTTTTTATACTCGCTGAAACTATACCATAAAACATTGCAAGGAGAAGGACGTAATAAAACCCATGGATGCTCGCCACAGGACTTTTAGACCTCAAGATTGAAATAACTGATGCTGACACTAAACATAGGACAGGATATTTTAGAGGGATTGAAATTTGTTTAAGTGATTGGGAAGGATTCAAGAGATATAGTGCAGCCAGTATAACGATAGAAGATAATAGAAAGGTCTCTTTCAGATTTGATATGAGGAGAGGATTTTCAACAAATTTCCAGGATAAAACCGGGGTTATTAGAAGGATGGCATATAAAATGGCGAGAACCAGTTTACGATTCAATTTAATCCCTTTTAACTAAATCATATTTTAGCATCTTATAGTATAGGGAACTGCGGTTGATACCCAGGGCCTCAGCAGCCTTAGACTGGTTCCAATCAGTATCCTCCAATGCCTTCTTTATAATCTGCTTTTCAACCTCTTCTACGGTCCGGGTAAGGTTCTGTCCTGCCAGAGGAACGTTTTTAGTTTCCTGGACAGTCCCCATTCCCAATGGGAGATGCTGGGAAGTAAGGGTATCACCGGTTTCCAATACCACAGCCCTTTCTATGGCATTCTCTAATTCCCGGACATTCCCTGCCCAATTATAATTCATAAGGAATTCAAGTGTATTCTGGCTAATGTCTTTTATCTTCTTATTGGTCTTGCCGGCGTATTTGTCTAAAAAATGTCTTGCCAGATACGGGATATCCTCCTTTCTTTCCCTTAACGGCGGTATAAAAATAGGCACTACGTTAAGCCTGTAATAAAGGTCCTCCCTGAATCCACCCTGTCTTATCTCTTCTTCTAAATTCTTATGCGTGGCTGCTATGATTCGGACATCCACACTGATAGTTTCGGTCCCGCCCACACGTTCAAATTCCCGCTCTTGCAGCACCCTCAGTAACTTCACCTGTGTATTCAAAGGTATATCGCCTATCTCATCAAGAAATAAAGTCCCTTTATCAGCCAATTCAAACCTGCCTGTCCTCTTTTCAATTGCGCTGGTGAACGCCCCTTTCTCATGGCCAAATAGTTCGCTCTCCAGGACCCCTTCTGATAATGCCCCGCAGCTTACCTTAACAAATGCATTATCCTTACGCAGGCTGTTATAATGGACTGCCCTCGCAACTAACTCTTTGCCTGTTCCGCTCTCTCCCCTTATCAGGATAGAGGTATCGGTCTTTGAGACCTTTCTTATTAATTTATACACCTCCTGCATCTTACTGCCAGGACCTATTATATCTCCAAAATTATATTCTATATTGACTTCTTCCTCTAAATATTTTTTTTCTCTGGATAACCTCTGCTGGGTAAGCGCCTTTTCTACTTTTATCTCCATCTCCGAGATTGAAAACGGTTTTGCCAGAAAATCCACTGCCCCTTGCTTCATCGCCTCCACTGCTATATCTATCGTCCCAAAGGCAGTAACCATAATCACCGAGATTTCAGGATTTATCCCCTTCGCCCTCCTGAGCAATTCCATCCCGTCAACCTCAGGCATTCTCAAATCGGTAATAACGAGGTCTATATTTGATTTCTCTAAGGTCTCCAATGCCTGTGAGCCATTGTTAACCTCTATGACATGGTGGCCTTTATCTGACAAGACCTTCACCACCATATCCCTCATACCTTTCCTGTCTTCTGCAACTAATATCGTAGCCATGTCTTCTTTTACACCGGCAGCACTATATTAAACGTAGTACCCTTATTTATCACGCTCTCCACCTCTATCCGTCCGCCATGTGCCTTTATGACCCTCTCTACTATACATAACCCTAAACCTATCCCATCCTCTTTTGTAGTAAAAAACGAGGTAAATATCTTGCTGATATTCTCTTTTGGAATACCACAGCCAGTGTCAGAAAAGGTTACATGAAGACTTAAAGGTTTCTCATTTGTCATTGAATTTGTCTTTATGGTAAGTATCCCTCCGCCCCGTATTGCCTGAAATGCGTTGGCGATAATGTTTAAAAAGGCTTGTTTGAGCTGCTCTGTATCTCCTTTAAGGGGCGGTAATTTATCATAAAAACGAATCACCTTTATGCTATTATTACTAATCCTCATCTTAACTATTTCCAATGACCTGTCAAGGAGTCCATTTATATCTATTTCTGACAGGACCAGTGCAAACGGATTAGTCAGGCGAAGGAAACTTGACATAATATCGTTACAATTCTTTACCTCTTGAATTATATATTTAAGATGGTCCTCACTTTCCTTGTCCCCGGCGATTCTGCGGCTAATAAGCTCTGAAAAGCCCTCTATAGCGCCTAAAGGCGTCCTTATCTCATGCGCCATCTCTCTGGAAAGTTCACCCAGGGCAGCCAACTTTTCTTTTGCCTCCATCTTCTCTTCTATATACCGTAACTTTGCCTTTGCCTCCCTGTGTTCTTTATACATCATGAGGACAAGCCCTGCGAATATTGCAATGCTAAAAAGTAATGCTATAGTAATAGTCACAATCTCTAACTTAGGATTAAGGTTCTTTCTGGCAAGATAATAAAGCACCCATCCGCTCAAATTTAATATGGCGAGGCTTACTAATAAAAATGGCAATATGATTCTGCTCTTCATTTTCATTTACTGCGGTTTTAATACCTGAACCATCCTGAACATTGGCAATAGAATAGACAGGGCTACGAATACGACCACAGACCCCATAAATAATAGTAAAATAGGCTCTAAAATAGATGCCAATTTCTTCGTGGTATTTTCCACTTCCCTGATAAAGAAATCCGATATCTTGGTCAGCATCTCTTCCATATTCCCTGTCTCTTCTCCCACTGCTAACATGTCTGCCACCATTGGCGGGAAGACGTCGCTTTTTGAAATAGGCTCTGATATGGTATCCCCGCTCTGGACGCTATTCTGAACATTATTTATCAATATAGCCACCACTTTATTGGTGGCTATCCTGTAGAGTAATTCCATAGACCTGAGCAATGGAACACCGCTAATTATAAGCGTCTCAAGCGTAGCAGAAAATCTGGCTGCTTCAACCTGTCGTATTATCTTGCCAAATATAGGCATATTTATCTTGAATCTATCAAAATTAAGCCTGCCCTTTGGCGTCCGTATATAAGTTCCGAAACCAACGCCTGACAATACTGCCCATATGATGATTATAATCCCGTGGGCGTGCAAGAAATTGCCTAATTTATATATGATGAGTGTAGGCAGGGGCAAAGGGACTTTGGACTCAAGAAATAGGGGGATGAATCTGGGTATGACAAAGAGCATAAATATTCCAATGATAATCATGGTAGCACTGATTAAAATAACAGGATAAGTAAGTGCTGCCTTAACCTTGTTCTTCAGGTCAACTTCCTTTTCCATGTGGTCAGCCAATCTACCCAAGGTTAAATCCAGCGTCCCGCCTGCCTCACCAGCAGCAACAGAACTTACAAAGAGTTCAGAAAACACCTTCGGGTAATTTTTGAATGCATCGGCAAGCGTACTGCCGCTGCGAACAGAATCCCTCACGCCTTTTAATGCGTTCTGCAATGGCTTATCCTCTACATGGTCAATCAAAAGCGTAATAGCCCTTAAAAGCGGGAGGCCTGCATTAATCATCGTGGCAAACTCCCTGCAAAATATGGCTATGCTTACTTGCTTGGGGACAGCGAATACCTCTAAAAATTTCATGATGTTGGTGGCTCTCTTTTCTATGACCCCTGTAACATAGAGCCCTGCACTCTGTAACTTTTCAATTACCTGGGCCTTATCAGGGGTATCCATCACCCCCCTTATCAATTTACCCCGTTCATTTCTTGCAGTATATACGAAGTTAGGCATTGTGACTTTCTTTAGGTTTCCTCTTCCTGCGTTGCCCTGAATACCTCTTCCACACTCGTAGTTCCTTCAAGCACCTTCCTAATCCCATCCTGCCTGAGGGTCCTCATTCCTGAATCTATAGCAGCCTCTCTGATAGCAATGGCAGAACTCTTGGCAATGATTAATTCTCTGATAAAATCATTGGGTATCATCAGTTCAAATATACCTGTCCTGCCCTTATACCCTGTCCCCTTACATATCTGGCACCCTTTACCTTTTACAAACATGACGTCCTCTTCTATCTTCATCGCCTTGAGTAATTCTGATAATGGTTTGTAAGATTCTTTACAACCGCTGCATATTGTCCGGACAAGCCTTTGTGCCATCACACCAATCACACTTGAAGCAATCAAAAATGGCTCTACACCCAAATCTATCAGCCTGGCAATAGCGCCGGGGGCATCATTGGTATGGAGCGTACTGAACACCAGATGTCCTGTCAATGCAGCCTGGCACGCAACTGCTGCAGTAGCATGGTCCCTTATCTCACCCACCATGATAACATCAGGGTCCTGCCTTACTATATTTCTTAAGGCATTTTCAAAGGTCACACCTGCAAGCGCGTTCACCTGCACCTGATTTATGCGCTCAAACTGGTATTCAACAGGCTCCTCTACAGTAACTATATTCCTCTCAGGCGTATTGAGAACCTGTAATGCTCCATATAAGGTTGTCGTCTTGCCGCTGCCTGTAGGCCCTGTAACGAGTATAATGCCATAAGGCCTGAGTATCAACTCTTTAAATCTTTCTAAGTTATCCTTGACAAAACCCAGCTGCTCAAGCCCGAGGACGGCAGACGTCTTATCAAGAAGTCTCAGGACTACCGATTCACCAAATACGGTCGGCATTGTAGAGACCCTGAAATCTATCTCTTTTGTCCCAACCCTTACCTGAAACCTGCCATCCTGCGCTACCCTCTTCTTGGCAATGTCCATCTCTGCCATTATTTTTACACGGGAGGTAATATCAGGCTGAAGCACCTTTGGAAGCGTCATAACCTCATGGAGTATGCCGTCTATCCTGTACCGGACGCGCAGGACCCTTTCATCAGGTTCTACATGTATATCACTCGCCTTGTCCCTCACTGCCTGGGTTATCATCAGGTTCACTATCTTTATTATAGGAGTCTCTTCTGAAACCCTCTGAAGTTCCTCCATCAGGGTATCCTTCTTCCTGATTATTTCTAATTCCTCCCCTGCCCCTGAGTAATCCTGGATAATGTGTATCAATTTACTTATGGCATCGCCAACCTCATAATACTGGTCTAATGCAGCAGTAAGTTCTCTGTCAGTGCAGATTACAGGTTCAACTGCCCTGCCGGATATCTTTTCAATCCGGTCAATTGCAAATACGTCAAACGGGTCAATCATGGCAAGTCTCAGCCTGTTGTCTGATTTGCCTACAGCGATAACTTTAAATTTACGTGCCACGTCCTCAGGTATAATCCTCACTACCTTGGTATCCAGCACATGGTCTGAAATCTTTACAAGAGGAATACCCAATTGCTTGCTCAAAGATTTCACAAGTTCATCCTCAGTGATAAATCCGAGTTTAACAAGGGTCTTCCCTAACAAATCGCCTGTCTTCTTCTGCTCTGCCAATGCCCTGTTCAACTGGGCTTCTGATATCAAACCCATCTCCTGAAGAACAGCGCCCAATGTATTATGTGCCATAAAGAAAACTCCTCACTTCAAAACCTGATTGAAAATGAACCAAATTCACCTGTCCATTCTTCCCGCCTAACATCTACGTCTGTTACTCCCGCCCCTGGAGGTCCATGGCGGCACCAGCTTATCAATCTATCCACCAGAGCCTTCTCCCCTTCCGCAACACATTCCACAGACCCGTCACGGCAGTTTCGCGCCCAGCCTGTTACACCTAACCGGACTGCCTCATCACACGCAGTGGCACGGAAGAACACCCCCTGAACCCTCCCCTTTATAACCAGATGCGCCCGTACCTTATCCTCTTTATCTGTTTCCATATAACATCTTGTACCCTTCACCCTATTGAACCAAAGTCTTAGGAGTCTCGCCCATCAACATCACGAGGAGTCATAAGTAATTGAATCCCAACTAAAATTTCCCTCATTCGATTGGGTGGGAGAGTGCCAATCTTTTCCACAAGGTCAGACTTATCTACAGTAACAATCTGGGAAATGTTTACAACGCTACGTTTCGGAAGGTTTGCCTCATCTTTTGAAAGTAAAACGTTGCCTGGCGCTTTTGCACGCTCAAGATTGGATGTCAATGCACAGACAACCACCGTATTTATACGACTATAGTTGAATAGATTATTCTGAACAACAACGTGCGGATGCCGATAACCAGGTTCAGACCCGGATGGTTCACTAAGTTCTACCCAAAACACATCTCCTTGATTTATTACCATTCTCCCTCCACAAGTTTTTTATGCCTGGCTCTGACATTCTTTTTGTGTCTTCTCTCATCCAAATCAGGTGCGTTACCATAGATATCGTTGAGTCTTTGAAGAAGTTGCTTATTTTGCTGTCTCTCTAGAAAATCCTTCGCTGCCATTGCAACCAGATAACTCCGTGATACATGCATCTTGTGTGCCATGGTTTCTATATCCTTGAATAGAGATTCCTGAATCGAAATCGCAGTCTTGATGTTTGCCATTTTTGTTATACCTCCTTTTCTACTAAGAGTATAACTTATTTAAAGTCATTTGTCAAGGTTAATTTGAATCTTGGCAATCCGCCTCTATTTAATGTAATAT
>CAYVEO010000013.1:0-13336 GCA_964449965.1 uncultured Planctomycetia bacterium | reverse complement strand
GGGTTAATTTGAATAGCCTCGATTTTATTTTATTATCTTTTTTACGTTATTGCAATAAAAATAGTATTAGCCCCACAATTAACGTTAATACTACAAGAAGTCCTAAACCAAGCACCAGGTCTACAAATTTCCTCTTGGCCAATTCCTTTCCTGCGAACCCTTACATTTCTCACATATTTCTTCATTATTATCACAAATATCATCACCACACTTTTGGCATTTCACAGTGACCTCCTTTATAAGTCCTGCATTATTTTGTTACCAATCTGACCTTACTCCATACCTTGCGTTCGCATAATATAAATAGCGGGAGAAAAATAACCATAGTAACACCAAGAATTATAACTGCACCAGCCATGAGTATTGACCAGTCCGTAGCATGTAACCCCTGAAAAGAAGCCATCCCAATAGCAAGTAATTTTTTTCCCGTTATTAATGGCCAGCCAAATTCCTGCCAGTTTTGAAAGATACTAACTACAGTTAACATCCCAGCCCATGGTAACCCACGAGGCAAAATAATTTCTTTGAATATCCTGCCATCAGAATACCCCATTGCTTTCTTCTTTGAAATTTCAGGTGCTAATCCGTCAAAATATATTTTCATGAGAAAGAACCCCATAGTCCAGGCAATTTTGGGAATAATAAGTGCCCTATAAGTATCTATCCAGCCTATTGCCCTCACAGTAACAAAAACGGGTATGCTAATTATATGAAATGGGATAAAGATAGTTATGCCAATGAGAAAGAAAATAAGATTAGAGGCTTTATTACCGAATGGTTTTAAAATAGACAAGGAATATGCACTAAAGAAGATAATCACCATTTGGAGCAATGCTGTTGCAATACTGACATAGATTGTATTAAGGAAAAGCCTTAAATAAGGGACAGATGCCCATGCCCTGGCATAATTATCACATGTCAGATTCTTGGAAATCCAGACAGGTGGAAAGGTAAATATTTCACCGGGTGGTTTTAAAGATGTGCTAAAAGCCCAGAGTATAGAAATAATCCATGGCAAGAGAATAATTATTGTCAATAATATTAAGAAAATTTTCTTGCCACAACCACAGTTGGCAGTATTGTTTTTAGGACTTGACTCTAATACACACTGTATTTCATATTTATTTGCCATATACCAGACCAATAAGCCTAATAATACAGGCACTATTAACTGAATCATACTCAATGCTGACGCATAGCCAAATTCAAACCATTGAAAGGCATTGTTATATGTGTAATATCCTAATGTGGTGGTGGCTCCTGCTGGTCCGCCACCTGTCATCACGTAAACAGAACTCACGACAGAGAATAAAAAAATGAAAGAGGCAAGCACTGGAAGAGTAAATTTGGAAATTGGAGATTTCCTTGAGTTATACCATCCTGTAAAAATAACTAAACCTAAACATATCCAAAAACCACTATAGCTGCAAATGTGATAAATCGCCATAGCAGGCTTTGCCCATGTCTTACTGGAAAGCCAATCAGGCCCAGTTATACCTATCTTTGCCAATAATGTATTTATCAATCCAAAATCAGGATTATACAACCAACGCCATATAAGTGCATAAACAACAGGAAAGGCAGCAGCCGCAGGGATTAAAAAGACAAGCCTCATCCCGGCCTGGAATTTCTGGGATGTTTTTGAAATCAGCCAAACCATAAACATAACCAATAAAAATATAAAACCACCCTGGACAAATAAGAAAAACAGTGTATTATCAACATACTTCCATAAGAGTACATCACGTATTATATTGATATAATTGGACAAACCAACAACCTTAGGTGGGGTAAGAATATCCCATGACAGAAGACTCAAGATAAAATTACCAATAATCGGACACAACACTAAAAGAGTAAAAACCAATAATGCAGGTAAAATAAGCAATATCCCCAATCTTTTACTATCCATATATCAACACCTTCTTATTATCCGCGTTATCTTATAATATCCTTTTTATATTTCTTATCTTCTAAAATATTCTTTTCTTCCTTTCCGCACTATATAAAAACATCCCATACAACATGAATAAGATTCCCGGTAATGAAAAAATTAGAAAATATGGTCCTGGAGGAAACTTATTACTCATAATAAAATGAGACGCATAAAAAGATAAAAGACTCACAAAAGCAATGATGCCTCCTAACATCTCCCATCGCCATGCTAAAATCATCCCGATAGTAATTCCCAAAGGAAAGAAAAGAAATAATATACAGTCTCGGACACTTAGTTGCATGGGATTAAACCCTTCACCAATAAAAAACAATAAAAGAATCCCAATGCTTACTATACTTAAGACTCTCGCAACACAACGGATTATATTAGAAATATAGCCTAAGTCTTTTGCCATTCAACATCCCCTTATTCTATTTTGAATAAAATATTCATGTCTTACTTTTCCTCCGCTAAATCAACTTAATACAACTAGGTCAAAGAAAATCAAAAACAGTGGGTTTTAGCATCATAATACTATATCATTCCTTCTATCAGTTCTTTTGCCCTCTGTTTATTTGAAATTGATACCATCAGCCTTGCTTGAAATCCCATCCCTGTAGACCATGTAACGGTATTTTCATCAAATGTCATGCAAGGAATCCCATCTCCTTTCAAAATTAACTTGACAAGGTCTATCTTCGCAATGTTTGAACTCCTGTATATTTCAACCCATTCTTCATTTGCATACATAATATTCACCAAGGCATAATATCAAAAATTTCTTCTTATTACTTCTTACTTAGATAATCTGCTATTTCTTTTAGATTCCATACAGTCATTTCCCTCTATTTAATGTAATATCCGGATACTCTCCAGTCACCGTCCTTCTCCAGCATAGGAGTGACGGTTTCAACCGCTGATTCCTTGTTCTCAAAAGATGTCTCAAACTGAATCACGACATATTCACCATCCGGGGCACCAGGCAAGGACGTCTCGTATGTTTTGCTCTTGACCTTCCGTGAAATGAGTTTACCTAAGGGCTTTCTCACCGCCTCAAGCGACTGTTCCCACTGTTCTTCCTTGACCGTATTTCTGAAGTACTCAGATGCCTCTTTCCAGCTTTCTTTATATTTACCTCCGTCAACCAGGGCAAGCCATTTTTCGGCTGATGCCACGGCAGCATTCTCCTTCCCGCTATCTTCAGCGCTCACAGCCGCTACCGACAGCAACAGACACAACCCTATTACAGATACCGCATTACGAATCACCTTATACCTCCTTTCCGAATAAAGTACCATTTCCACAATCATACCCTCCTCAGTCTTTTTTATCTTAGACTGTTACTTATTTTAAAACCGCCTAAAGCGTAAACATTACCTACAATATGCCCTTCTTCATCTAAATCTATAACCACTCCTTCCTCTACTTCTTTGATTTTTGCAACTTGCTACCTTTCATTCTTTCTTTTCCAATTCTTCATGAGTAATCGCTCTAACCCGCTTTGGAGGACCTGTTGCTACGCCAGTCTTCCCCTTTTTCGCTGTAAGGATGGTTATTTCTATTATATCCCCGGATTTCTTTTCCTCTTCTGTCCCTTCCATAGGTTGCATATCTTGAGTTTTGCCTGCGTCAATTTCACCGGCAGGTCTACGTCCGGCAATGCCACCCACTATGATTGTATCTCCATCCTTAAGCCTAACGCCGCCCTTCGTGCTTCTTGTATCTATAATCGGGAGCCACAAAGACTCAAATTCCTTGATACCTGCTATCACTGGTATAGGTGGAGCAGCTCTTTTGACAAAGGTGTTTAATTCAATTTGATATTCCACCTCTATTATATTAGGGTTTTCTTCTGATATTTTAGGCAGTGCTTTAAAAGAAATGCCACATTTGGATTTTTTAATCTTGCAAGTTATATCACCATTATTATCTAAAGTTGCATTATCTATGTAATAAATGTCATAACTAATCTCCATTTTTGCTTCCTGCCCTGAAAAAGTTATTAACTTAGGAGGAGCAGTAATTGTCTCTACCTTACTGGTATCCTTGAATAATTCGTCCATATTTTTGAAACCTTTTGTATCACTCAATTCAACAGTTAAGTTTTCTACCGGGGTTCGCACAATCTTGGCTTCAATAGTTATTTCCTGAGGTGGAACATCAAGTTGGTTGATTAATTTTTCAATCCTTTTCTGGGTTTCAGGATCAGCAACAACAATTAATGAATTTGTTCGTTCGTCAAATTGAATTTTTGGACGAGGATTTACATTGCTAAATCTTTCCCGTAATATCCTTACTATTTCTTGAGCAGTTGTATTATTCAGGTAATGATTTCTGCCTTCAGAATCACTGAGAGCCGGGATTGTTTTCCATGTTCCTAATAAAACCAATAATACAACTACAAGTAATATATTTTTTATCATCATTTCCTCCCCTCCCCTTTACACTTACATTAGTATAATCCAACCCTACTCATTCTTCATTTGCATCCATAAAATCCACCAATTGATACCTTCTGCCCCTTGGTATTTATCTCTCCCGCGATTGATGCCCCGTCATGGCTGAGAGCAAATATATGCTTTAGATTGATTTATTTTGAGATAGAAATATGTGACCCAAAAATGCCACAAGGGCTGGGGGACCTCCAAATAGTCCTGCCCAAAACCATTTATTGACAATCCATCCTTTCGCAACTCCAAGGTGTGCTTTTGAAAGAAGATGACAACAAATTGCACTTGAAAGAACAATGAAACCAAAAATACATATCATTTTAATACCTCCTTTCAGTCCTGCTTTTTATCTTCTCTGCTATTGCGAGCCTAAGAAGTTTGAAATTCTCTGTTATGTAATATTTCCTCTCTCCTTCATCCAGCAAAGAGCCAAGTTTTACTGTATAGTCTCGTTTTGTTAAAGAATCTATTTCATCAAGAACTCCCTTGAGTTTCCTGGAAGGCATATCTAATATTATCCCCTTTTTAAATAAAAACTCTATATCAAAAACATCCCATATTTCTTTTCTTTCCAAGAAAGCCTCAATTTTTGAGTCCATCATTTCCTTCAGTGATACAACATTTATCAGAACCTGGATTGAAGAATGCTTGCTATATGCTATTGCCCGTTCAAATGTTACTTTCTTGGTTTCTTTCCTTATCTCCATCTTCAGACTGCGAGGATAGTTCTGTGACCTTATTTCAAATACCAGTGAAGAAAATTTATTGGTTGCGTATTTTATGGCATAAAATTCCGAGAGACATTCATGTATATTTTTGAATAGCAGATTTATATCTATCTTTTTTATAATCCAAAAATCAAGGTCTACAGAAAACCTATTGAGTCCAAAACAGAGTCTCAGCATACTACCACCGCCAAAAACGAGGTTATTAAGAAGCTTTTTACTGTTCAGTTTATCCAGAACTTCTAATCCAAACCGTTCCTGCCGTATTAGATCCTGCATAGTCTCCTTACTATACTCTTTGTTTTAGGCGGAAAGACAGTTAGGATTTTTTTCACCTTCGCTTTATTAAGTTTGCTTATATCAAGAGAATCAAAATCTATTTTGTATCTACCAAGAGAATAGAGATAAACCATATCTATGAATGCCTTCTCCTTAGTTGCTATGAAGATATCGTCCTTCTTTACAAAATCAAAGTAATATTCTTTTTTAATTTTGAAGAAATTAAATACTGTGCCTTCAACTTCAAATCTGATTGAGCGCTTTAAAGAAACACTTTCAAAGAAATTTCTTTGAACTTGAGTAGTAACTTCATACAAAGACAATGCCGTCATGAACGAGATATAAGAAGGAACCTGAAGGAAGTTAGAGATTCTCAACATGTCTTCTTTAGAGAAATTCTTCCATTTCGGGTCAAGGACATAAAAATTCTTTTTCAGCCTTACAAACAACCCTTGCTTAATGTAGCGGGTGCATTGAACACGGGCGGATTGGATTTTTATGCCAAGGACCCTTGAGACATCATCTGCAGTAAAATATAGTCTCTTGCCTAATTTTTGAAGGTTTTCGTATTTCATTTTGTTGGGTATACCAAATTAACATTTTTGTTAATTATACATATCTATAACTCAATTGTCAAATAGTATTTTAAACAGGTCTATCTTTGCAGCGTTTGAACTCCTATATATCTCAACCCATTCTTCACTTGTATCCATAGATTCCCTTTATCCCTAAATCTTACCGTCACTTCATTTCTATAGTAATAAAAATAGTATTAGCCCCACAACCAATGTCAATATTACAATAAGCCCCAAACCGAGTAACAGGTCTCCAAATTTTTTCTTGGCCAATTCCTTTCCTGCAAATGTTTGTAGAGTTATGTTAGTAGGTGGAGAATATTGGCCTCCACCAATTTGATTTAAGAATACAGCAGGAGGAATATTTGTTACATTCGGCCCTTTACATTTCTCACAAATCTCACCAGTATTATCCCGAATATCATCCCCGCACTTTTGGCATTTTACCATAATATTACCCCCCCGCACCTTTTGTAATGCCTTGATAGCATCCCATATGGCATGAAAATAATCCCCTATTCTCTTTTGAACAAAATACTTATATCTCGCATTGCCATGCTATATCCTTGCCATTATTCTCAATCAAATCTCCTAAACAAAATAAGCCACGAGCATATCTTTACTCATGGCTTATTGAACAGGAATATCTGATTTCATTCATACCTTCCCCCATATTATAAGAAATATGACAAGAATACTTTCTTCACGAGTACTGTGTGGCATATCTATCTACTAACTCACGGATCATCTTCTGGTATTTCGTGTGATATTGCTTCGCATTGAGCTTGAAAAAATCTACACTCGACCTCTTCAAAAAAAGCGTAATTTTTACAGTCTCTTCCGGCATAACCAACTTCTCTGGTGGTGGCAGAAAATCACCAATTCTCGTCATTTTCCCAATAGGTTTATTTGAATCTGTTATCCTCTTTTTCATAGTATCGTTCTCCTTTCCTCCAATATCCGGCTCCAAATATCCTAATCTTACCCTTGCGATGAGTAAACCTAACTGTTAGAATTTTATCCCCAACCTTTCCAATACAGAAAAACCTCTCTTCTTTTTTACTATGTTTAGAGTCAATATAAGTTTTTCTTTTGTGATCCTTAAATGCCTTTGCTGCTGTAACAAAGTCAACTCCGTGTTTATGAATATTAGTTAATTCTTTTTTCAAATCCCAAGCAAAACTACTCATTGACTTTCTGTTCATATCAAAAATATATCATGAATATGTCTATTTGTCAATATAATTATATGTATCTCTTTTGCTCTGTGTGCCTCAGATGGAGCAACCATAATGTGCATATTCAATCTCTTACCAAAATATACTTTAGCCGGAATATCAGACACTACTGACTCAATACCTTTACTCCTCAAGATTGACTGTGCCATGTCTACACGAGAAGCATCCCAGTCATTGTAAATCTCCACAAAGTTAGTTTTTTGTTCTTTTTCAATAAATCCTCCGCTACTTTAAATGGGGTTCTTTTAAAAGGTCATTTATAAAGAAGATATCGTATAACCTTATTTCCACCTTTTAAAACCAGTCACTCGTATCTAAGAGCCTGGATTGGATCCATGAAGGCCGCTTTGCGGGCGGGATACATGCCGAAGATTATCCCAATGGCTACAGAGATGGTAAATGCCACAAGCGGGAAATACAAAGATACGATAGTGGTTAACCCGGCAAAGATGTCCACTATCTTGGCGCCTATGATACCGACAATGATTCCGATGAGACCGCCACTACCTGATAATACAACAGTCTCAGTAAGAAACTGTTTGATTATATCACTCTGTCTTGCACCTACTGCCCTGCGGATACCTATTTCCCGTGTCCTTTCTGTAACATTTGCCAGCATTATATTCATGATTCCTATTCCTCCAACAAGCAAAGATATTGCGGCAATAGAAATCATAACGATATTAAATGTTCTCTGTGTTTTTTGTTTCTGTCTCAAGAGTTCCATAGGCACAACGATTTCGTAGTCTTCATCTTCATGTCTTTTTGCAAGTATAGATTTGATTAAAAGGGCGTTCTTCTCCACAAATTCTGTATCCTTCATGTGAACAATGATTTCATCTAATTCAACATCCAGGGCTTCATGCGCGCCAGCAGTGCTGGTAATTGACAATGTGCCGAAACGAGAAAAGGCGCTCGTCAGCGGGATATATATATCTTTGTTCACATCGTAAGCCGTCATAGCCTGAGTCCCTATTTTTGCCGAGGCACGATTCTCCAAAATTCCTATAACAAAATACCACTGGTCCCCGATTTTCAGGTATTCTCCAAGCGGCTCCTTGAAACCGAAAAGGCGTTCTGCAACTTCGGCACCAATTACACAAACCCTCGCGTTCTTAGTCATGTCATAGTCGTAGAAAAACCGTCCCTGGTGAATATTTAAATTTAGCACACTTGCATATAAAGGCGTTGTTCCAACCACCCTGGCATCCATACGCCGGTCAGCATACCAGACATCCTTACGCACATCCCGCATCGGGATGACTAAATCTATACCCGGACATACCGCTTCAATGTGTGAGACATCTTTACGACGAAGTCCGTATCTTAGAACCCATCTCTCTCCCTCTGTCTCTTCGGCGCGCCTGGTTTTTTTCGGCGGCTTGACACTGCGAATGGTAATATTCTCTGTTCCCAGAAGTTTAATCTGCTGTAGTATTTCCCAGCGGGCTCCTTCACCGATAGAGAGCATGGCAATCACTGCTCCGACGCCAAAAATCATCCCGAGCATAGTCAGGGTGGAACGGACCTTGTGCAGGCGTAAATTTCTCACGCCAATTATTATGGTTTGTGCCAGGTTCATGAAAACCCCTTTTCCTCTCTCACGATTTTCCCGTCAGAGAAATGCATAATTCTTTCTGCCCGTCGGGCGATTTCTTCCTCATGTGTCACAACGACAATGGTGCGTCCAGTCTTGTGAAGTTCTTCAAAAATATGCATGATATCCTGACTTGATTTGGAATCTAAGTTACCTGTAGGCTCGTCTGCTACTAACAGGGTTGGATTGTTTACTAATGCCCGGGCTATGGCAACGCGTTGCATTTCACCGCCAGAGATACGGTTTGGCAAGAAAGAAATCCTGTCTTCTAAACCAACTGCGGTGATTACCTCTATACATCGCTTTTGGTCAATCGGTTGTCCTGAATATAGCAGTGGCAACTCAACATTCTCAATGACATTTAACTGGGGGATCAGGTTGAATGTCTGAAAGATGAAACCAATCTTTGTATTCCGCAGCTGAGATAGCCTGTCATCGTTCAGAATAGAGACGTCTTCACCATCCAGGAGATACTTACCCTCGGTAGGTCGGTCAAGGCATCCTAAGATGTGAAGAAGCGTTGATTTACCTGACCCGGACGCCCCCATAATTGCCAGAAACTCTCCCTTAGCGATTTTCAGGTCAATACCATCTACAGCATGAACTTCAAGAGAAGACCCTTGCTCGCGGAAGACCCTTCTAATACCACAAAGTTCCACAACCACTTCTGGCAAACTCAAGACCCTCCTTTCAATTCATTCTGGACTTCAGTGGAAGAAAGCACTACCACATCTCCTTCCTTTAGCCCGTCAGCCACCTCTATAAAATTATCGTTGCTTTGACCGATCCGGACTTCTATCTTTGCCTTCTTTCCGAACCTCAATACGTAACAGTGATATTTTCCCTCATTTTCAAATACCGCCTCCACTGGCACGCACAGGACATCTTTTAACCGATTTACATGAATTGTAGCCTTGCTGCTCATCCCGGGTTTCAATCGGGGGTCACTACCTTCAAGTAGTACATCCACATCAAATGTCTTTACATCAGTTGTTCCATACCGTCCCTTTTCCTTAGCGATGAGTCCCACTTTCTCCAATTTGCCTTTAAATTTAAGCTCGGGATAGGCGTCTATACTAACATCTACCTCCTGTCCTGCTTTTATTTTGTCAACATCAACTTCATGCACCTTACACGCAACCTGCATGATAGACGTATCCGGCAAAGTTATAAGAGTTTGCTGTCCATAGATACGCCCTCCCACTCTTATCTCCCGTCCACGCCAGTCATAAGGGTCCCCGCTGCCATAGATGACGATGCCGTCATTAGGAGCCTTAAGCGTCATGCCATTAATGTCTTTTTTGAGTTTCTCAATACTATCCTGCTTGAGTTTTAATTGCCTGCGCGCGCCGTTTAAACCAGTTTCCTTTTGTGCTATGACGTTCTCAAGACGCATCTTGGTCGCCTCAAGTTCCCTGCATGCCTCTTCGTAATCTGACTTGATTTTCTGCAATTCCTTAGGATGGGTGTATGTCATAAGGACATCGTAATTTGTCTGTGCCTTATCAAGTGCGACCTGTGCGTCAAGAAATTCGTTCTGCGTAACGAATCCCTTCTCCAAAAGTTCCGGCATTCCCTGCATATCCCGCTTTGCCTTTTCTAAGTTTGCCTCTACCTCCTTAATCTTTTGAGGTCCTTCGCCCTTTTCGTATTTCTCCATGTCCATACGAGCCATTTCTACCTTGAATTTCGCCTTAGTCATCTCACTCTCGTTCTGAATTCTCTGAATTTCAAAGTCTCTCTCCTTCTGGATAACATCACTTTCCATCTGTTCAATGCTTATTAATCCTTGCTGTAAGTCTTGTTCCAGGTTTGTCTTGTCCAATTCTGCGAGGATGTCACCCTGTTTGACCTGGATACCTTCGTCCACCACGTATAGGATGGTCGCCTCACGTTGTAGTTGTGCCGCAATCGGCGTAGATTTCTTTGCCTTCAAACTTCCGGATTCCACCAAATCTATAACTAAATCCTGTTTTTTAACCCTGTATGTCGCTTCCCTGTGTCCTTGATTATTCCGGCGTATCTGGACACCCATGCTCACCAATGCTAAGAAGATAATTATCAGTAATACTATACTTGCACCCCAGACTTCCTTTCTCTTTAGCGGAGCCATTTCCCCTCCTCGTCAATACGTAACGTCCCAATCTCTCTCTGTAATTCTAATTTTCCAATGATGTAGTCTATCTGTGCTGATACCAGTTGATTCTGAGCACTCGCCAGTTCGTTCTGCGCCTCTACAACATCCCGGTTAGTACCTTTTCCGCGATTATAATCAATTTTCGCCTGTTCAAGACGCTGAGCCGCATCTTCCACAGCCATTTGTTGAATGCGAATGGTGTTCTCAGAACGCCGAAGTGTCCGCACGGTTTCTATAACTTTTAAGACTACCTCGTCTTCTGTGCGTTTGGTCTGACGACGCGCACGGTTGTACTGGACAATTTGACTTTCATAGCTGGTTCTTTCCTGCCATTTATCAAATGGGAGAGTAAAAGTAAATCCAACATTCCAACCCGCATCGTTCTCATTATTAAGACCATTGGTTCCCCAATCAGAATCAAGCGTGTAGCCGGCAGTTAAGTCTAACCGATTACGCAGGTCCTGACGTGCAAGAATGAGTTTACGCTCGGCATCCTCTAACCGCTCCCGTGCATTGAAAAGGTCTAAACGATTCTCTCTTGATATACTGATGCACTTATTCAGGTCTATCTCTACAGGAACGAAAGAGATTTCTTCCGGCACAAGGGTAAGTTTTTCATCAATCGGGATATTCAGAAATAGTTTAAAGTCATCTAATGTCCTTTCATAACTAACAACCTGATCCTGATATGCCTGTTCAGCAGTCTTTTCCTGAATTCTTGCCCGGGAAACATCCACCCCGCGCTCCTTGCCAACAGAGAAACGGGCCTCAGAACGCCGGCGCTGGAGGATCGCATCATCCAAACGCCGCTTGTAAATCTCCACCACCTTCTTTGCCCCGATAATATCGTAGTACCTGCGAACAGTATCAATAGCAAGGTCCTGTCGTGCAAGTTCCAGTGCACGCACCGCATAGACCACCTCACGCTCTGCCTGAGTGAATTGTTCACGATAGACACGGTATCCTGAATCACGGAGCAGCGGTTGAGTGAGCGTCAGCTGAAAACTTGAAGTGTAATCTTCATCAAACTGTCCATCCCGTGGCTGGGTTCCACTTGCACTCCCGGATATCTTTGCATCCCCTCCAGTAGGAAGAACCTGACTGACACTTGCTTCCAAATTCTCTTTGAACTCAGCATTAGCAGTATCTCCATCACTATATCCGGATGAGACTGTTCCCTTAAAGAGCGGACCATAGTTATGCTTCACAAGTGCCCTGGCAATTTTCTGAAGATGCACATCCTCGCCAACCGAAATGAAAGAAATGTTTTGCTTAAATGCCATGTGAAGGCAGTCTGACAGAGAAAGTTCACCACCTTCTTCTGCCGCCACAGGAAACAATGCCGCCATCATCAACGATAAAATTATGATAACTCCTACCCAATAATACGCTTTCATAAAACTTTCTCCACCAGCGATTGACGCCACCTCTGCTTTTTTAGGGAGACTTTTTTAAAAGGTCATTTATCTTAGATTCTAAATTCTGAAGGACATCTTTTATCGCTTGTAGTTGTTTTGTATTACTCTGACTAATATTTTCTACTGAGGCTATCTTCATTTGTAGAGATTCACTTTTGTCTTTCACTTCAGAGATTTTCTTACTTGTCTCAGATGACCATTCCATAATATTATTCTGTAATCCTTGAACTTCTGTTTTCAGACTTTTAAACTCTACTTTAATCCCCTCTAATGGCTCTGGTTTACTCTTGTATAATGTTACAGTCGCCCTTATTCTACCGGAAATATCTTCTTTAAAATCTACCTTAAATCCATCACTCTTTATTACATCATATCGGCTTATCTTATAACTTCTGGAGGCTATTTCTAATCCCCGGGCCCACATTGACTGCTTGTAAGCCAATAATGGGTCAGGAAGTTCTTGTTTTTCTGCGTTTCTTACCTCATCCTTAGGTTGACTTGCCTTTACCTTTTGGGAATCAAAAAATCCATTCAATTCAAAAATCGCAATGGTCTCAAACCTGTCTTCCTCCCCTTCCTGGACAATCTCATAAATACCCTCATCATATTCTACCTTATCAGGAATTAAGAGGTCCTTACCTATAAACTGGAAAGCTTCGTAGGCTTTCTCTCTTATAATTTTTGCAGGAAATAACGTCGGCGGATAAGTTGGGTCATAGTCTAAAGCAAATGCAAAATTGACGTAATAAAAAATACATGTTATAAAAACAACGGCAATCTCAACCAATTTCATTCTGACCTCCTGTTTAAGTTAACTTTTATACTATAATTCTTAGGCGATGAAAAATAGTTCATTTTAGCCTACCAATCTAAAAACAAAATAAGCCACGAGCATATATTTACTCATGGCTCATTAATTAAATGGCGATATTGGGTTTTAGTCATATCCTTCCTTTTCACAATAAGCATTTAACTGTCTTT
>CAYVEO010000012.1:0-51398 GCA_964449965.1 uncultured Planctomycetia bacterium | reverse complement strand
TTACGATAAATAGAAACAGGACCGTCCAGATGTGTGAAGAGATTATAAAGAGAAAGTTGGACATTACATGGGAAGGTCTTACAAGGGCAACGCTTGTGGACAGGGAACTTTTCCAGATAATGAGAAAGGCGGGTTTCGTGAGGGTTTCTTTCGGGATTGAAAGCGGCAACCCCGAAATTTTAAAGGGGCTGAATAGAAACGTTACTTTAGAAGACGTTGAAAAAGCGATAGAAATGGCAAAAGAGGCAGGTATAATCACGAGAGGCTCTGTAATGATAGGCTTGCCAAACGATACGAGGAAGACGGTCCATGAGACGTTAAATTATGTGTGCAGATTGAAATCTCTTGACCAGGTAATTATCAATATTACCACGCCTTATCCCGGGACAGTGTTAGAAGAAATGGCGAAGAAAGGTGAAGGCGGGATGAGACTTCTCTCGGATGAGACCTCGGAATTGAGAAGGTTCGGGAATGCAGTGATTGAGGTGAATGACCTCAGGAGACAGGACCTTATTAATCTTCAGAAGACCGGGTTATTAAAATTTTATCTCTCTTCACCAAAGAGGATTTTCAGAAACCTTACTGAGGCAGGTTTCAAATCTGCTATAGTGAATTCTTATGCGTTCATAAGGAGTATATTAAAGTAGGAAATTATGTCTGAGATACTGCTTATTCAAGCACCTTATACCCATCTTTATGGTAGTAAATACACCTTCAAAAGACATTTCCCATTAGGACTGGGATATCTGGCATCCTATCTTATCAAAAATGGCTATAAGGTCTCTCTTTTAATAGAGCCGGCAGAGTCAGAGATAGATAAACATCTTAAAGGGATAGAAGATGGTTCAAAGCCAAGGATGGTGGGGATTAGCTCCATGACGTCTTCTTTCCCAAATGCCGTAAGGATTGCCCAAAAGGTTAAGAAGGAATCTGATGCAGTGGTAGTCCTGGGCGGGAATCACCCCTCTGTTCTGGGAACCGAGATATTAAAAGAATTTGAATCCATTGATTGTATAGTTTATGGAGAAGGCGAGCTGACCATACTTGAATTATACAGGCATATCTTAAACGGGGCAAAGTCATATAATGGCATAAAAGGGCTGGTATGGAGGAGTAACGGCGAGGTAATAAAGAATTCTCCCAGAGAACTGATTGAGCACATGGACGGTATTCCATTCCCTGCCAGAGATATTGTCAACATGAGAGATTTCTCAACCCATACCTATGTCGGGGCTGCAGGCAGAAGCGCAACTATGATTACGAGCCGCGGTTGTCCTTTCTCATGCAAATTCTGCTCTTCACATTGGACTATGGGCAGAAAATTCAGGACGCACAGCATTGATTATGTCCATGCAGAGATTGAAGAATTGGTGAAGAGGTATTCTGTCCGCAGTATATTTTTTGAGGATGATTACTTCACGTTACGGAAAGAAAGGGTCCATGAAATTTGCGAGAAGATAATCAGGAATGATTTACGGCTTGGATGGGCATGTCTCTCAAGGACCGATGCCTTAGACAGCGGCATGGTCCGGCTGATGAAAAGGGCCGGCTGCCGCACGATTGTATTTGGAATTGAATCCGGGACAGATAAGGCATTGAAAGAGGTTAATAAAAAGGTTTCCTTGGAAGATGCAAAAAGGGCGATAACCCTCTGCAGAAAAGAAGGGCTCAAAACCTCTGCCTCATTTATAATTGGTTTTCCTTTTGAGACAAAGGAAGACATGGAAAAGACGTGTAAATTTGCAAAGGAGCTGTCACCTACAGTGGCATTCTTTTCCTGTCTGGTTCCTTATCCGGGCACGTCATACTATGAATTACTGAAAACTAAACCCGCACAGCTTGATGAATGGGAGCGGTTTGTAACCATTGCACCGGGTTATAGCATGGTGGAAGGGTTGTCTTCAAAGGAGTTAGGCAAACTCGCTATTAAATATCACCTGAGGTTTTACTTTAGATTTAGTCAGATATGGAGGATACTCTCGGTTTCATCCTTTTCAGAATTATTCCAATACCTGAAAAGCGGGCTCTATACGATTAAAAGGTTATTCGGAAAATGAAAAATAGAAATGGAATTATAGGAAATATAATGGCAGCGGGGCTCGTCTTATGGGCCCTGTTCGTATACGTAAAAGTATATGGATGGGGTTACGGAAATATTCTAAATGTCCTCGGATTCTGGACAACAAACCTTATCCCTGAACTCTGCCTGTTATTTTACTTCATATTATTGTCCTTTGCTATTGGAGGGATGATATTATCCCGTATCGGTATTAAGACAAAGTCATTGCTTGATAACTTTCTTCTGTCAACAGGGATGGGATTTGGAATAATAGGGGTTTTGGTTTATCTCATGGCTCACTTAGGAATTCTCTATAAGTGGGTATTTATTGTAATATTTTTTGGTGCCGGTATCTTATTATGGAAAAGAATATGGCAGTGCCTGATTCAAATAAAAAATAGCAATAAAAACTATTGGAATAATGAGTTGAACCCTGTCCTTTTAATTGCATTGTTTTGTCTGGTTGTCCATCTCTTTTTAGGGTTAGCCCTGAGTTTAACCCCGGAAGTAAATACCGATGCTACTGCTTATCACTTAGCCCTTCCAAATTACTATATTATGAATCACAGGATAGTGCATATGGGTTTTATGTTTTACGGTGAATGGCCCCACCTGAGCGAGATGCTCAATATGGTCATGTTAATCTTTATCAAAAGCAGTGTCTTATGCAAATTACTCCAATTCACTTTTTTCTCTCTTTCATTAATGGCAATCTACTCCATTGCGAGAGCGGTTATGCCGGCGGCATTTGCCATTATGGCATCTGCTGTCTTTGCCAGTATATACAGGGTGCTATTTTACCTTTATACGACTAAAGAGGAATTCTTTCTGACGTTCTTTTCTTTACTCTGTTTCATGGCACTGGTATATTATATTAAGAATGGCGAAAAGCGATGGCTGATTCCATTGGCTTTGTATTCAGGATTCACGATAGGATGTAAACTTCTTTTTGGATTGGTCCCTGTCTTCTGCATATTCGTTATAGTGGTTTGGACAATTTTTCGCAAGAAAATACCTCATATAACAAGTTCATTTCTCAAATATATTTTGATTATCCTGGCGTTTTCTTCAATCTGGTATATGAGACAAATAGTTTATTATGGGGAACCTTTCTATCCCATCTCATTACTTACCATTACTAAAGGAGACAGGTCTGCTATCGGGTCTTTAGATGACCCTACTGTTAACGTCAACCAGTTAGTTTTCAGGCACAATATGCCGAAAGAACACACCCTTGCTAAATTTGTCGGACATGTGGTAAAAGGCTACTTCTTATTCCCGTGGAGATTAACCGCGGATGAGGAATCATTTGCAGGCGTTACGAGCATCTTTTTCATTGTGCTGCTTCCAGGCATTCTACTCGTTAAAAGGCCCTTCCCTGAAGAAATCAAGTACGGTCTTTTATATGGCTTGTTATTGCTTACATGCTATTTCTTTTCCCCTGCTGAAATAGGGAGGTATTTCCCTCTTTTTGCCATACTCTCGGTTATCTGCGTCTATATATTGGCTAACTTGATAACGAGACTATCCGGGAAAATTATCCTGATAATAGTCTCAGTGACCATTATAGTCTTCACGATATTGAATATAAGACATAATATTATCGGGGGTTTCTTTAACCAGGCGCCGGTTGCACTGGGTATAGAAAAACGGGGGGATTATCTTAAACAGAGGACTTATGGAGTATACGAGACTGCAGAGTATATCAACCGGAATCTTACTCAGGGGACACGGTTATTCCTTTTTCCTTTAATCACCGGGTTCTATATAGACAGATTATATGTATGGGGGGACCCTGCCCACGCTGACAAGGTTATGCGGTATGATGAGATGAAGAGTGCCTCAGACCTTCTCAGCCGGCTTAATGAATTGGGTATTACTTATATCCTCGTAGATACTAACTGGAAACCCAGGGCAAATAAATTAGAACCGTCTGTATATCAATGGGTGGATGAGGTTATAAAGAAGAATGGCGTAGAGGTATTTAACAGGATGAGCATGCATCTATATCATTTAAGAGACGTATCAGGATTGATAGAGTTGAAAGAGGCATCTCCTTCCGTCATTGATAAACATGAGGGTTTTGCCGGAGGGAACCCAAAGAATAATATCTATAAATTAGAGATAAAGGATTATTCTAAGGACAGGATATATAAATTAATTGCGAGCACATCAAACCCTATCGGAGACTCTGATTCTAACGGAGATGTCCTTATGAAGAAAGAAGGAGAAGAAACGTTTGTCAAGGTAGGCAGTTGGAGACCATCTGATGTAACAAAACCGGAACTTAAAAACAGGGTCCGATTAGAGTTTGATATAACTCCATATTTGAAAGGAGACGGGGGTTACGTTATTTTCTGGAAATATACCGAAGGGCAGTCAGGTATATATATCCATGAGAACAGGATATCGGCTTTTACATATAGCCGATGAAGAGAAAAGGATAGGAGGAAGGTAATGAGAAGATTTGAAATGAGAATGTTGATTAAAGGTATATTGATAGTAACTGGTATTACAATTTTTGCAGGATGCGGGGGAGGTAAAAAGGAGACACCTAAGGAGGGTAAGGTGGAATCTACTAAAGCAATAAACATCGTAGAGGTAGAGTCCCCGCCAGAAGACATGGGGATTGTCTCTAACGATAAGAAAAATCTTATTGATAATGGGAGTTTTGAGGAAGATTATGATAAAGATGGAGTACCGGACTTATGGGTGACTGGCGGCACAGGGACTATTCAGAGGGCTATATATTCTGACAAGCCCGTGATAGATAAACATGGGACACTGCTTACAGATACAAGTAAGACTGACCCATTTCTCATATACCAACGCATGGAGAATATAGAAGATTATAAGGGTAAGACCCTGACTATGACCTGTTTGGTAAAATTAGAGACAAGCAGAACTGCAACTTTACAGATAAACGATGATGATAGTGCTGATTCTATTTCAGTGATTATGCAGGACTGGCAGAGGGTGAGTGTGAAGCATAAGGTGGCTCAGGATGCTACTTTTATTAAAGTATCTATTTTTTCAACCGGCTTAGAAGCAGGTCATACAGGGGCAGTCTATCTTGATGACGTTGTCCTTTATGAAGGGGAATAAAGTGAAAAAGTCATTTTTATATTCTATACTCGGAGCGGCATTACTTTTATTCCTTACCCTTTTCTTCTTCTGGCAGCTTATAACGCCTGCAGAGCGTAATATGGCTTCTTTAGACCCATTAGTCGGAGGGGATTTGAACGGATATTACTATCCCATGTTTGCATTTTCTGCTTCTACTATGGCAAGGGGAGAATTGCCTCTATGGAACCCGTATTCATTCTGCGGCGCCCCGCAATTTGCAGACTTGCAGGCAGGCACATTTTATCCGTTAAACCTCATATTGCCATTGTTTGTCAGAGAAGGATATTTACCGTACCAGGCTATAGAATGGATGATAATCCTGCATTGTTTTCTTGCAGGGTTCTTTATGTATCTATTGGCAAGATACCTTACCCGGAATGTCTGGGGAGGGTTATTTGCAGGGATTATATTTGCCTTTAATGGGTTTATATCTTCCTATTATGCCTCTCCTTCTGTAGCCTATACAGCCGTATGGATACCATTGATATTCCTGACGGGATTAGTAACTGTCAGGCGAGGCAGCATCGCCTATGCCTCTCTAACCGGATTTCTTATGGGAATCTCTTTCCTTGCAGGATATATGGAGTTGTTTGTATATATATTCTATGCAATTTGCGGGCTATTTATTTACTTCTGTTTTGTAAAGAAGAAAGTAAATCTCCTCATACTGTTAGCGATTACCATATTGGTTACTATAGGCATATCTGCTGTCCAGGTTCTGCCTTCTTTAGAACTCAAAGCGCACGTTATAGGCGGTAAATTAGGGTTTTCAGAACCTGCCAGCAATATACCGTATAGTTTCTTATCACCATCTTCACTTATGACTGCGGTAATGCCACTCCATCCCGAATGGAACGGCAATATCTATTGCGGCATCCTGACATTGATATTGGTTTTTCTTCTGTTTTTGGATAGGGACTTGAGAAGGAACGATACTGTAAGGTTCTTTGCAGGACTTGCCATTCTCTCTATACTATTATCATTTGGAAAGTCAAAGTTCCCCTATGAATTATTATACCTGATTCTTCCCGGGATTGATTTTGGCAGGACGCCTGTTATGTTTGGGTTTTTATATGCCTGTTCTATCTCTATATTGTCCGGTTGGGGTTTGACTTTCCTGATGAGCACATCTAACAAAGAATCCGAACAGAGCCTCTATTCTGCATGGAGGAGATTGGTATATGTTTTGTTAGTATCTGCAGGATTTCTTGCATTTGTTTACATCAGTCTTTTTTTGTCCAAGGAAAAGAATATAATGGGTTTTGCCGATAGATTAGGATGGTCTATCGTGGTGTTGGGATTGAGTATTCTTATTATATTATTCAGACTGAAGGCTATAGGAAAGATGCGGTTGATGTCGTTTTTATTCCTTGCCCTTCTGGTCATAGACCTTTTTTCGTTGAGACAGATAAATAAATTTTATATAAATTCACAGCCAGAATCACATTATCCTGTAAATACCATGGTAGAATTCTTTAAAAAAGATAAAGATATATACAGAATCAATGTCCAGAATTTTTCTCCCATATTTGCCGAAGGTGCAGGCAACGTCCACAGATTATTTCTTGATACAGGCTATATCCTGAGGCTTTCTTTAAAGGACTATCTTCAATTTGCCAGGATGGGTACCAATCTGGGGATTAAGGAAGAACTTTCATCTATCCCACCAAAGCAACTTATGGACATGTTAAATGTAAAGTATATAATCAGCGTCCAGAGGCCTAATTGGGGTGTGAGATTAGAGGAGGTATCCATACCGGGCTTGAATGGAAATAACAAGATATTTGAAAACCCGGATTATCTTCCGAGGGCATGGTTAATCAATGGGAAGGCAGAGGTTATCCCTGATAAGTCAGAGGCATTTGAGAGAATGGGCGCAAAAGACTTTGACCCGATGAAAAGTATCATACTTGAAGAACCTTATGCTAAATTTGAGAATATTTCTGAAGATAGTTCCGGGACTGGGGAATCCAGTGTAGAAATTACAGATTATTCTGTTAATAGCATCTTATTGGATGTCTCTGCAAAGGAAGATGGGTTTTTAGTATTGAGTGAAGTCCTTTATCCTGGCTGGAAGGCATACATTGATGGCAATGAAGAGAGAATCTACAGGGCAGATTACCTCTTCAGGGCAGTGCCTATCCATAAAGGAGAGCATAAGGTAAAAATGGTATTCTCATCTGTTCCATTTAAAGTCGGGCTGGGTATAACGCTTGCTACATTGCTGCTTGTAGCGTTGGTATGGATATTCCTAAGACGCCGCTCAATAGTTGTATAATATATTCAGAGTACAGGAATTTCAAAATATTGTAGTTGCCGAGCTTGCTCGGACTAATTTAATTTGAAGTTAAGAAGAGGAGGTATAAAATGAGATTACCGGTAAAAGTATCTATAATGGTTTGTCTGATTTTAATGATTTTTGTTCGCTTTACATATGCAGGTTCAGAAGGTAATGCAAGATGTTGTGATGAAGAATATCCCAAGGTAATAGTTCAAGGTGAAGGACGAATTGAGGTGATTGCAGATAAGGCACATTTTAAAATGAGTGTAAGGGTAGAAGAGAAAAAGTTAGAACGTACCTTTGAAGAAAGCACAAAAAAGATTAATTCTATCTCTGATATTTTAAGTTCGTTTAATGTAAAGAAAGAAGATATCAAGAATTTAGGTTATATTTATCATCCTTTGTATGAAGGCAAAAGGATTTTTACTTCAATAACTCGGCCTACAAGTTATGAAGTGGTTTATACCTTAAAAATAACTCTCTATGATATGGAAGAGTTAGGTAAGGTATTAGCTGCCCTTTCAGAGATACCCGAGACGACTATATACGGCCTGGAATATACCTCTACAAAATTAGAAGAATTAAAAAGAGAGACATTGAAAAAAGCGGCATCTGACGCCCGTGAAAAAGCAGTGAAATTATCCGAAGGGGCCGGTGCCACACTGGGTAAAGTTATAAAAATAGAAACTGGTGTCCAGGTTTCTCCTTTGAGACAATATGACTCATATGTAGGTGGAGCAATAAGAGCGGAGTTTAAAGGTGAAAATGTCACCCCGCAAATTGAATCCGGATATTTAGAGGTGATAGGTAATTGTACGGTATATTATTCAATTCAATAGAGAATAGATTGTTTCTATTTTCTAATTGACATAAGGCAATTAAGATCTATCAGTCTCACTTGCTTAAGTCTTACATTAGAAATTGAAGTAGAGTTCAGATACGAAAGAAGGATAGAATTTGAAAAAATTATTGTTTTTATTTGTAGCGATCCTGTTTATAGCAGGCTGTGCTACAACTAATCAATTTTCAAGGGTAGGAGGAACAAAAAATGCCGATTTGCATGGAATAAGAATATATAATGGTCAACCACCAACAGAATTTCCATACCAAAGCTTAGGTGTAATATCTGCAGATGGACATGGACCTTTTATATTAGCAAGGTTAGATAATGCCTTAGAGAACCTAACGCTTAAAGCCAAAGATTTAGGTGCTAATGCTATTATAAACTGGAAAATAAAGCCACAATTCGGTTGGGCCATGAAAGTAGAAGGAGAGGCAGTCGTTTTTGAAAAATTTCCTAATGCTACAAATGACCATCTTTAAAATTATCACTCTTAATTTTACCTGGATTTCTATGCTGTAAAAGTTCAACGTAAGGAAGGTCAATTTGCATCAAATCAAATTTACGTGCAAGATGGGAAAGGGCAAAAGGACGTAAGTACGGCCATGATGTATACTCACGTGTTGAACCGTGCTGGCATGGGTGTCCGTAGTCTTGTAGATGCATTATGACGTTACACGAGTCTTCAATAGTGTATTGTGATAGATTTCAAATTTTGCAGCATTTGTTAGAACCATATTTACCGGTTTTTAAGCGTAACACTATGTAGTAAAATAGGTTACATGGATTAAGGTTTAAAGTGGTTAATGTGATATACTGCAAAACATGCAGTGTTTGCAAGTTCCAATAGGTAGTCTAATACATGTTGAACCGGTGCTTCGCACCGGCTCAACGGACGGCGTCTCAGCCGCCGTCCGTTAGGCAACATGCATTAAGAGAAAAGGGAGAGCATAATGGGATTTTTTAAGGATTTATTTTCGGGGGATCCTTGGAGGAAAGTTGACCCAGGGCTGATATTCAAAGATAGGCTAATGGATATTCTTGGAGCTTGGGAATTTTCAAAGTTAGATGGTTTAATGCGAAGGTATAAGGTCTTAGAACATGACTTCTTCCATTCAAGGTCATTTACTGAATGTCCAGATGATCTAAAACTGGAGACCTTTGTAGTATTTATCAATAATTGGGTGAACTTTTTGGTAGGCAACGAGCAATTACGAGATGCAGAGATAATTCTTCGTACATCCGTTAAACTCAAAAATGAAGGAAATCCTGCACACATACTTCTTACAATGATTCTTGCTCAAACTGATCGCCTTAAAGAGACTGCAGAGGAGGCAAAGACTGCTCTTAAGTTTTTAGATTGGGAAGAAGCCGAAATCCAAAATATAGAAAGAGAAGATAGCATTCCCATTCCTAACGAATACCAACTTGGTGACACGACCAAAGTACGACAGAGATTATACGAGATAATTAAGGCAAGTGAAGAAATATGAATGCACGGTCGCCTAACCAATCACTGAATCTGACGGTGTTTCACGTCGCAGATTAGCTCAGTAGTTAGGCGATTAACAACTTTTTTAGTTAGAGTTCTGATTTATCTATTTAAAAATACTTATTGAAAATCATAGCAAGCCGCGTGCAATTTTTAACCACAGTAGGTGATTTCATAAGTAATAAAGATTCAATGTAACCCAAGGGGTTTTGCGGCATGAGGACCGAGATAATCATAGGTCAAACACCTGAAGAACAGGAGTTGAGTAGAAAGATTTCCAAGTTGGTCGAACTTGAGGCAAAACTATCTCAGCGTGAATTGGATTTGGCAACGCTTAAGGCTGAGTTGCATCCATTTGAAACAAGTTATCTTAGGACTGTGGGTGTTCGATTTGCTGAACTTGATGAAATTGAGGCACAAATCGCCGAGGCAGAGGCACGACTAAAGCCCAAAGATAACATAATTCAGAAACAAGCAGCGCGAGCTCGCACCCAAGCCCAGAAATCCGCTGAGGCTACTGCGATTACTCAAGAATCAAAAGAGGAAAAATTCAAACCTTTAGAGAGTCTGAAAAAACTTTACCGTGAAGTGGCCAAGCTCATCCATCCAGATCTTGCTGTGGACGAGAAAGAACGTCTCCGACGTCAAAGACTAATGGCTGATGCCAACCGCGCGCATACGAAGAGGGTGACGAAGCCAAATTGCAGGCTATTCTTGCTGAATGGGAAAGTAGCCCTGAATCTGTCAAAGGAGAGGGAACAGCAGCAGAATTGGTTCGCGTTATACGCAAAATAGCCCAGGTTGAAAAACGACTGCGCACCATTGAAATTGATATTGCCCAACTGGAAGAGTCCGATCTCTATAAGCTAAAAACAAAAGCAGAGAAGGCAGAAGATGAAGGACGAGACTTACTTGCTGAATTGGCGTCACGAGTAGATGAGGAGATCAACTTGGCCAGTAAACGTTTGGCTGAAATAACCAGAAGAAGAGTACATACATGAGCGATAAGCACGATCCAAATAAGAATGAATTAACTCTATCCAGAAACCGCAGTTTGGCAATAAAAAGGTCAGCCCTGGCGAAACGCGGGCTTGAGTTCATAGATGAGGTTAAGAAACGACAAGTAGAGGTACTAATAGGCAATGATGAACCCTTACTTACAGATGCATTTTCTGAATTCATCAAAAAAGTAATTAAAGATAAATATGATCTAAAGGTTAGATCGGCTTTTTATGGTGAGGACCTACTGGAACTTGCCGAAAACAGTGCAGTTGATATCTTTATTTTAGTTCTGAACAATATTATGTTTCGTCCTGACTATCCTCTTCAAGAGCGCCTGGAAAATTCCTTGCAACTCATCACTCAAATCAAAACGACATATGGAAGACCTGTGATATCTTTATCTGGCTTGATCGAAGATTCCTCTCTAATAGCGAGAGCTAAACTATCTGCTGATTTCTTCTTTCCACTTCCTTTTGAACCAGATGCTTTTATGGAGGCCATTGAAAAGTGCTTGGATATGCTCACTGAATTTGATGAAATACAGCGAAAAAAGTCCGAAGAGAGGGTGATGGATATCTGATACTACATAATAAAAGAATTAACTTGGCGGGTATTACGCTACGCATCATACCCGCAGGGTATTCTTACTGTTGTGCAGCACCAAAAAGATAAAATGAACAATCCTTATACACATTCTGATCCTCCTAAAATGCTTCTTTCTTTTGTTTGCTATGCAGATATTTTGGGCTATTCACATATTAGCAAAGAAGCTATTAAATCAGGAAATGGCCTTCAGTTCCTTCGTAGATTATGCCATGCCTTGTCGAGCGCCTATGAGCGTATTCGGGAGCATTCAAAAGGGTGGGGAAATGATTCATTTTTTGCTGTTAAGGTTTTCACTGACAATATCGTTGTCGGTTATCCCTTGCATAGACCTGGCTTCGATTGTGGCGAACCGGAATTTGGTGACATTCTAAATGTCTTTTCTGAATTTCAAGTTGGTCTTTCAATAGAAGGTTTTTTTCTTAGGGGTGGAATCGCGTTCGGAGAACACTACATGGATGACGATATAGTTTTTGGTGATGCGTTACAGCAGGCTTTTAATCAAGATAAAGGCGGTGGTGCTCCTCGCATATCTCTATCGCCATCTGCAATAGAAATTGTCCAGCGTCAATTGGGTTTTTATGGTAAAACAAGTTGGGCACCACAGCATGAAGACCTATTGGAAGACGCCGATGGCACTATATTTCTAAACTATCTCGGTGAAGCATTCAGCGTATTTCCAGATGGGGGGATATTTTTCGAGCTTATAGAAGGGCATCAAAAAAATATTATAAAAGGGTTAGAGGACTATAAAGGGGATCCCGGTGTAAGAGCAAAATTTGAATGGGCAGCAAGATATCATAATTTTATATGCCAAGAATTTGCGGAAAGACACCCTGTCCCAACTAATCCTGATGCTGACGAAATATATGCTGCCGCAGCTGAAGAAGCACAAAAACTATTCGATTATAGAGTTGATATAGAGTCATTGGCAGCAACGCCATGCCGCATGAATC
Source organism: uncultured Planctomycetia bacterium (assembly GCA_964449965.1). GTDB lineage: Bacteria > Omnitrophota > Gorgyraeia > CAYVEO01 > CAYVEO01 > CAYVEO01. The sequence continues at coordinate 39,038 of CAYVEO010000012.1, read as the reverse complement.
TCCCCCCTATCAAATTAAGACGGCATGAATAGAATTGCACAACAACAGGGTCAACTAAACGTCGAGAACTGCGGCGGGAGTCTTACGGACAAGTTTCTTTGCGCCGCTGGTTACCCTGGACTATATTGAATTTTAGACTTGACTTTTTTGATAAAGAGAGTATTATAAAGACATGCCAAAGATAGTGTGCAAATTCACTTTAATACGGTTACTTTAATAGGCAGTTGAACAGGTGTGGTTGAGTGGTGGGTAATTGAATTGGGCCAGATGAACGTTGATTGTAGAGGCTGTGTAAGGCACTCTCAAAGCACTACATAGGCTTGTAGAAGCGTGTCGCGGACATTGAAAAATGGTTAATTTTCACATATTAAAGTGTCCCAATTCTGATTGTGGACAAAAATTAAGAATTCCAATTGAAAAGGGTAAATTAAAAGTCTCTTGTCCGAAATGCAAATATTCATTCTCCTTTGACACAAATGAATTAACTTATGAAGATGTGAGAAATATGAGCCAAGGAATATTGGAAGATGATGGCGTTGATTGGCAGGAAATGGAAGGGTTCCCGGACACAAAGGAATCTTTTACGCTTGGATTTATTGCAGGTAATTGTATGGTTTGGAATAAATTCCGGACATATGCTCTGGCATGTAAACCACAGGGTTTTGATACATATATGCAGGATTTTGATAAAGATAATCTGATGGAAGACATTGATAAACTCTCTTTATTTGATATTACAATTAGTCAACTAACGACTGGAGTAGACGCATTCTATAAAGACTTCAGTAACAGAAAAATTAAAATAGTTGATGCTATCTACATTGTGAAGATGCAGATAAAAAGAGAAAATCCTGAATTGATTGATGCTCAAATAAGATATTTAAAGAAGCAACCTATAGACTCAGAATTAAGGAATCAAACCCCTGATATGTTATTAAGATTAAAAGAAACGGGGAAAATGAGCAAGGAAGATCTATTAAGAATCGGACGGTTCATTACTGAGGATGATAAAGTGCACGACCTATTTTGCTATGGAGAATATAAATAACAATAAGTTGAGGTGTGGAATTTTAGATTCTTGAAATATCCACGGAATTTTGTTATTATATAATATACGTTTGGGCCCATAGCCCAGTTGGCAGAGCAGGAGACTCATAAGCCTTTTCAGGGCTGTTTTTGTAAGTTTTTGATATACTAACAGAAACAGCCCGTCTTATTTTATCTCAATAAGACCTCTGTAAAAATCATCACTGCAAAAAAGACTTGACAAAGTATATATACTTATGTATACTTATAGCAGAAAGAAAGAGGAGGTCGCTATGAGTGTAATTGTAAAAAAAATATTCAAACATGGGGGCAGCTATGCGGTTGATATTCCAATGGATTTTGTTAAACATGCAGGCAGCAACGAGGTCATTTTAGAGATTACTCCAAAAAAAGTAAGCATTCGTCCCAAAACGGAATTAGATACTATAGAATCAGAACCCCTGTTTGCTGAATTTATTAATGCATTAGTAGTTGATGCTATGAAACACCCGGAAAAACTTCGTGATGCAAAAGAGGTCTGGGATAAAGAGTGGGATAAACTCCTCAAGGGCGTTACTGCTGATGACGAGTAATTACCTCTTAAGATACCATGTTTTTTACTATCAGCGAATAGCAAAACTAAAAGAGCAGGTAAAGGAGCTTCGCAACAAACTTGGTGATGAAGAATTCAGACACCACGAAATCGTAAAACTTGCTTATCGTATCCGTAAAGCTGACCATGAAATTATCCCGCAAGACCCAAACCGGCCGGAATATCGTCTAACCGGCGAACTTAAAAAATATCGTCGTTATAAACAAGGTTTACAACGCTATAGATTATTCTTTTGTTTTTCCAGCCAACCTAAAATTATTCTATATCTATACCTAAATGACGAAAGGCACCTTCGCAAGTCCGGTGATAAAAGCGACCCCTACGAAGAGTTTAAAAAGCTTGTAGCCAAGGGATATTTCTCACACGATCCCAATGACCCCAAAATTCAAAAGTGGATGAAAATTATCGTCCATAAAAACTATTCTAGCGAAAGTCATAAAAGTTCAAATGACTAAGTTCTCCTCTCATAAATGAATTTACCTAAAAATTCCTTGATTTTTAGAAGAATGTAGTATATAATTGAGAACATTGAAATGAAACTCATTATCCAGATACCATGTTATAATGAAGAAAATACCTTGCCCCTTACCCTTGCTAATCTCCCGCGGGAGATTGATGGGATTAGCGAAATTGAGGTTTTGGTCATAGATGACGGCTCAACAGACCGCACGGTAGAGGTGGCAAAGAAGTGCGGGGTCCAACATATAGTGAAATTCCCGCACAATATGGGTCTGGCAAGGGCGTTCAAGACGGGGATAGATAAGGCATTAGAATTTGGGGCTGATATAATAGTTAATACTGACGGGGACAACCAATACAATGGGAACGACATCCCAAAATTGATAAAACCTATTTTGGAAGGTAATTCAGAGATTGTCATAGGTACACGCCAGATAGATACGATAGAGCATTTTTCACCGGTAAAGAAGAGATTGCAAAAAATAGGCAGTTCAGTGGTAAGGAGGTTCTCCGGCACAGACATACCGGATACAACCAGCGGGTTCAGGGCATTTAGCAGAGAGGCCGCACTCAGACTGAACGTTGTATCCACATTTTCTTATACCCTTGAGACCATTATAGAGGCAGGGAAGAGAAATATCGCTATCACGCATGTCCCTATCCAGACAAACGAAAAGACCAGGGAATCCAGACTGGCATCAAGTATATCGTCCTATATCATGAACTCTGCAATAACCATCTTAAGGATTTATACTCTGTATGAACCTCTAAGGGTATTCTTTTTTATGGGAGTTACTCTTTTTGGATTAGGGACATTGTTATTATTGAGGTATGTCTATTTTTTATTTATCTGGAAGGGCGGGGAACATATCCCTTCTCTTGTGATATCTGCAATATTGGTTATACTCGGTTTTCAGGTAATTATAATTGGGTTGATTTCTGATATTATGGCTGCCAACAGGAGACTCTTGGAGGATATACTGTATAGCATTAGGAAGAAGAACATATAGGGAAGGTTATGCGTAAAGAAATTAAGAAAGATTTAATATACATTGGACTCCTCTTTATAATATTTTGTATATGGACCGTCCTGAATTTTCCAAAAGACCTGGGAGACAGCGGGATTTCATGGTTTCATTTTGATTCACTCCTGACATCCGCTAAGGATAGCGGAGAATCAGTGTATAAACTGATGAATCAGGACAAATTTTACAGGAGTTCTTATTTCTCCGGTATATTTGAACCGCCTCTTGAGACGATGTTTACCCATCTGGTTACTCTTATATTCGGCTTGTCTCCATACTCCGGTCCTATATTCGTAGTCTTTTCGGCATTTGCCACTATAGTTATCTCCTACTATTTAGGCTCTCTTTTATACGGCAGGTTCTTCGGGATAATATTTGGCATACTTATGTGCACAGACGTCTATTTCAACGTCAACATGAGGACAGGGACGCCGCACAGATTTCTTAATGCCATTCTTCTCTTATTTCCGTTATTTTTCTTTTTAAGGGCGCACCTTAAAAAAGAGGAGGCGTCCGGAAATAAAAGCGGGGCATGGGGGACCATGGGATGGATTGCATTGGCGAGTTTCTTCTTTATGTTGTGTTTCCTCCACGGTTACCCTGAGACATTTCTTATACTGCCGTTTCTTTTGATGTTCCTGGGGATTCTAATATTGACAAAGATATTATCCTGCTTTAAATTAGTAAAGCAGGCATATCAGAAATACCGCCTGCTGAACATAGGATATTATCTGGCATTTATATTTTTGGCTGTCTTTTTTTACTTCGGGTTTACCCTATTGTGGGACAATTATACAGGCGCCCCGTATCTATATACCCATAAGGCAATCATAAACGCAAACGTGGCAAGGGTTTCTTTTGGCGCAGAACGTTCGGTAGACTTTTTTGAATTTGGTAACAGGCTCTCAAAACTTTTAGAAGTGGTATTTATAGATATGGACAAAAACTTCCTATTTGCCAATGGAGGCGTCCATTCTGATACGGCATTTTCAGGATATCCGCTTATTCCAATATTCTCCTCCATATTTTTTATCACCGGATTGGTATTCATATTCAAAAAAAGGCGGCAGAACGACCTCTTGCTTTTATTATTCCTGCTGTTTAGTTTTCTCGTCATAATATTTGTATTCCAACCTTATGCCATAAGAATATTTATATTCCTGACCCCCTTCTTACTATTTATAAGCTGCATAGGGTATGTGGAGACATTTCAGTTTGTGAGAAATAAATTTCTTCCTGATTTCGCAGGCAATCGCCCCGGGAGGACAGAGGCTATATTTCTCTCTATTGTTTTACTATTGAATATACCAAATTATTTTTCCATAAATAAGACATTCGTAACAGAGCGCAACGGCTATAAGATATGGTATGTGGGACAGGCACAGATTTATGATTATCTTAAAAAAGAGAACGTGAATGAGAAAAGTTTGGTAGTATTCGGAATCCGCGACGTATATACATGGCTTAACATGCTCTATATAAATAGACATAAGATTAAGCCTGTATTTTATGACCTTGACAAAGAAATACAGGAAGATTTTAAACAGTGGAAAGATAAGCAGTTTAAAGATTATGATACCATATACCTTATCTTTCCATCCGAGTGCATCTTTATAACCAACCCAGGCTTAAACTTTTCCAGTTTATCAATGAGGAGCTTTACTTATAAATTTCATTCAGCCGTTCCTTCTTTACAATTAGTCAAAACGATTTATTCTAATAATGGCATACCAATACACTATATATATAAGATGAATAAAAAGTCAGAACTCAATGGAAAGACAGTGTATCTAAGTATGGCGAAGAATGATGTTTCGGAATTCAAAACAAATAATGCCTATTCTGTAGAACGCTTATATGTCCAGGGTCCTGCAACTGCAATCATATTTGAAAACGGTGAAGAGAAGAAACGTATGACTTTAAATCTCACTTCAAATATGGATGTATTAATGGATTTTGATAAAGGGGAAGGGCTTTTACAGTTTTACCCGAATTTTGACAATAAAGAAGAGACGTTTGAAAACGTATATGATACTATTGTACCATTGGATACCGGAAGAAGTTCCATTCAATTAAAAGAAGGACGTGGTGGATTTGGATGGCTTGAGATAGCCCAGGGTTTCTGGTATGGAGAGATCATTTTTAATATAAAATCCCCGTCCACTGTAAAGAGGTTGGACATACGAACCAATCCCAGGTTATTTAATGATATATACGGGAAGAATAGATTTGATGCCTATTATTCTAAAGACGGCAGTCATTATAAAAGGGTTTTCTCTCTAAGGAGTAATAAAAATGAAAGGTTTGGGAATTCGCCGCTCGCAGGAATAGGGGGTGATAGATATTCTGAGCCAGACTGGCAGGGGTTTGAAGAATATGCAACCTATGACAGTATCTATCCGGATTCTAAATCCTCATATATTAAATTCAGGTTTCAGACTCCGTGGAGTGGTTATCATAGTGTGGACCTTATATCGCATTTAAAGACCATGTTCTTCAAGGCAACGCTCAATATAAGCACCATAAAAATACCAATTGTCAGGGAATCAACGAAGGTATATATAGTAAGGGCAGATGATATGGATAAAGAGAACAGGGTGGCTATTGTTTTAAAGGATAGAAGTATTCAAGATGTCCAGGAAAGATTATTAGATAGAGGTTATGTTATTGGCACGTCTGATTCTGAGCCGGGTGGTGAAACCAAAGAGGCGATAAAGAGATTTCAGAAAGACAATAGATTAAAAATCACGGGTGAATTAGACGATAAAACAAAAAGACGGATGGTTTCTCTCTTTTATAAAAAATATAAAGGAGGCATAGAAGACATTCCGGGAAATCCTGGTTTTGAGAAATGGGTAAAAGTTGCTGATACAGGTGCAAGGATACAAAATACAAAAATATTAAATGGCTGGATTGTAGGCGGAGACGGGGTACTCTTTGCTGATAGAGTTGATAAATTAGAAGGGGATTTTTCTGCAAGGCTCAATGGTGCACCGGGCGGGTATTCTAATATAAATATTTTCAAAAGGGATGAGATGGAGAAAGTTGGAGGAAAAAAAATCACTTTTTCAGCAGACGTGAAAACAGGGACACCGAGGGCAGGACAGCTGAGATTTACTGAATGTACGAAGGATGGGAAAAAATTTAAAGAGGTATATTCTAAATTTCATTCCGGCAATAATGAGTGGGAACGTCTGACAGTATCTTTAACTGCCTCTGGTGATATTGCAAAATCCGTCGGTTATTTACAAGTGCTTGTGCATAACAGGAATGGCTCTCCAAACAATTTTATACTGATAGATAAGGCAAGACTGTCTGTGACAGAAGATGACGGTAAGGAGCAGGAATTGGTTCTCGGAAACAGTGGATTTGAAAAATGGACAGATATAGCCGTTGATGCTAATGTGAAGGGGCAAAAGGTTCCTCTCTATGGTCATACCCTGCTTCCACTCGGCTGGTCAAAATCCGGCATAGGAAAGGCTGATAGGGAAAAAATCAATAAGATGGAAGGCGATTATGCCGTGAAAATTAGAGGAGAATCTAACTCCCAGCTGAATCTGACGCACAGGGTAAAGGAAGGCGTTGAAGAATTGGCAGGCAAAGAGGTGGTATTTGGTGCCTGCATTAATGGCGTTATATCCAAGGCAGTGCAATTATGCATAAAAGAAACCTATTCCGAAGATAGCAGTGTTCCTAAAGGGTGGATTATCGGGGGAGACGGTATAGGATTTCTTGAACAGGCTGTAAAGAGAGAAGGAGAACGGGCGTTTAAGTTGAGCGGGGCAGCGGATACGTGGGCTAACATAAATCAAGTCAATAGGGATTGGGCGGGTGATTTGACAGGAGATACTATCATCTTCTCAGGGGATGTAAAGACAGATATACCTAAGATTGGCAGATTGAGATTGAGCATCTATTACAAAGATAAAAAACTGGGTGAAGCCACATCGGATTTTCATCCTGGTGATAATCAGTGGCAGCCATTATCAGTTTCCTTGAAGATTGATACTGCCGTGGATGCAATTCAGGCAGCATTTCTTAATACGAGCAGTTCCTCTAATGAATATATATACGTTGACAATGCCATCCTCAAAATTGCAGGGGAAAGTATAGAACTGCCGTTAAAGAATGGCGGGTTTGAAGAAGGTGCTGCTTTCTCTAAGAAAGTAAATCTCTATACCGAGGTTTTATCTGATTATTATTCCGGGAGCGGTAAATGGGAGAATTTGAAAGTTTCCAAGAATATCAGTAATTCTCCGGAATCAGTTGAGTTAAGCATTAATTCCTTTGGTGAAGATTGGCTCTATGTTGACAATGCATCTATTACCGTTGCCGGCGAGACTGAAGAGTTAGACAAAAAGATAGATTCTAATAGGTTAAATTTAGCAGATGCCCAGAAAATATTACTTGGTTTGGGTTATGATATTGGTGACCATGTAACAGGTGCAAGTAAGGATACCCAATATGCCATCAGGCGGTTTCAGGCAGATAACAACCTTAAAACAACAGGTCTTATTGATGATGGAACTCGTGATAAATTAGGATTAGCCACTGGTAGAAAAGTAAAAGAAAGTAAAGCAGTTATTAAAAATATCCTGACGAATGGAGGATTTGAGAATTGGGCAAATAACGGATATAATCAATTTGCACCATCAGGGTGGAATATCGGCGGCGGGGCAGTGGCATCTAAAGAAGAGCAGGAAAAATACGAAGGAAATTTTTCTGTCAAGATGAGCGGCGCAACAGGTGGTGAGGCAAATATCAATCACCCGCTTTATGAAGTTGACCAGTTAAAAGACAAACGGATTAACCTTACTGTGAATATAAAAGCAAATAAGGGAAAGATTGTAAGACTGAGATTGACAGAAGTTGCAAAAGGGGGAACTGTTAAGGAGGCATACTCTGATTTTCATCCGGGAAACGGCGAGTGGAAAGAATTGAGTGTATCAAAGTTAATAGGGAATTCGGTAGAGATGGTGCAATTCGTGATATTCAATCAGAGTGCAAGTAGTGAGGATATTATATACGCTGACGATGCGGTCCTTTCCATTGGAAAGAAAGAGACAGTTATTGACCTGGATAAGATATAGTTGTAGGACGGGCGTCTCGCCTGTCATCAAATAGCGAACGGAGTGAGTCTAATTATGAATCGCATTAAAGATTTAGTTTGCATCTTATTTATTACTGCCTTATTCTGGGTGTTCTTTCTCATTGACCCTCCCCGTGACTTAGGGGACATGGGCATGAGCCTCTTTTCCAATGATGAGGTTATGCTAAAGGCACACATGATTGATAAGAAGCCTTTTATTGACGTCATCAGCCAGTATGGTTCTATTAAACAAGGCGGCTTGGCATTGGCATATTACCAGAATAATTTTGCATACCCGCTTGGTGCAGCGGCACTTCATGCCATCACCTTGTTATTTGGACTTTCACCATACAATGCCATATTTCTGGAATTATTTTGCGCATTTATAGCCATTCTGCTCAGTTTCTATCTTGGTAAGTTATTAATGGGTAGATTTTATGGACTTATATTTACCGTGCTGGTATGTATAAATGTCTATTTTAACATAAACATGAGAACAGGCACGTCTTTTATAGTTATGACGGTTCCTCTTGTTTTAGGTGCTGTCTATTTCTTCCTGAAGGCACATCATGTCCAATCAGGTGGTGCTGTCGGCAGGTGGCTTTCTATGATTATTTCCAGTATATTTTTAGCCCTGTGCTATTTTAACGGTTATCCGATTTCATATCCTGCTGCTTTATTCATAGTCCTGTTCTTCTTATTTTTAATTGTCATTGCCTGCCTCGTGAAATTTAAGGTTCTAACCAGAACCTATCAGGATTATCGTTTATTACACATCGGGTACTATATGATATTTGCCATTCTTGGTATCTCTATGTACTTTTTATTTACATCAGGGTGGGATAGATATAATAATGCACCATCTCTTACCACATTCAAGACCTCATTGGGTGTGAACATGGGCAGGTATTCAGGTGTCCCTGCAAGTCTTGATGAGGTGAAGAAAAACGCAATAAAGGTGCTGGATACCTATTTTGTGGATATGGATAGAGGCGGGCATTTTACCTTAGGGGGTGTCCATTCAGATACATCCTTTGATGGGGTGGCTATTCTCCCGCCAATTCTTACCATATTTTTTCTCATTGGAATTATAACTATCTGTAAGAAGAGAAGGCAGAGTGACATGATTATTCTGCTCTTTTTTCTTGCAACTTCTGCCATAGTAATATTCCTGTTCAAACCTTATGCACCAAGGGTATTTGTCTTTTCCGCCCCATTTTTACTGGCTGTTTCATCAGTTGGAATAGTAGAGACAGTGAATTTATGTCTGGTAAAGACAGGTTTGAGCAAGTTCAGGAGCGGATATGTATCTGGCGGCGTCAAGATGGCAGTTATAGGCATAATTTTATTCACTATTGGAACATCATCTTACAGCATGGTGCACAATACTTTTATGAGGGAAAGGGGTGGGCATAAACTCTGGTATGCCAGACAGGCAGATATATATGATTTTTTAAAAAATGACGGTATAAATAACAAGGACCTTGTCCTGTTGGGAGGCAGTCAGGATATGTATGTATGGCTTGAACCCATTATTGTCCATGGGCAGAGGATAAACTCCATGCTTTATCAGGGTGTTAAGTCTATATTAGAAGATTTTAACGGATGGCTAATGGCACAAACAAAGGATTACAGGCGGGTATATTTTGTCTTTCCGTCTGAGTACTATCACATGATAAAGCCTGGCCTCAATTATAGCCAGTATGGGATGAAGACTACATACAGTTCATTTCTTGATGCAAATCCTAATATCCAGCCTGTCCAGACCGTCTATGATGCTGCCGGGCTGCCGATGCATTATATCTATAAATTGGACAAGGATGCAATTTCCGTTAGACATTTAGAGATTCTAAAGGACAGGGATGATACAATTAAACTTGCAACATCCATAGAAAGTCATGTTCAATCTCTTTCAGTGAAAGGCCCTGCAAAAGCGATAACATTCAAGAATGGCAGTGATATTCAAAGGGTGCCTTTAGATACCACAAAAAACATGGAGATGTATTTGAATTTTGATGGCGAAAGTTTAGTGGAATTCTATCCTAATTTTGACAGTGAAAAGGATGCATTTGTAAACGTGTTTACTACGCAGTATGGGGGCAGGAGTTCTATCAATCTGGTAGAGGGCAGGGGTGGATTTAACTGGTTAGAAATTGCACCCGGGTTTGTGGATGGGTTTTTAGTCTATAAATTTGAACTGCATTATAAGATAACGAGGCTGGATTTACGCACTAATCCGAGGATATTCAATGATTACTTCAGGCGTAACAAAGTCATCTCTTACATATCAGTTGATGACAAGGGTTACAAAAAGATTTCTGAGGTCCAGAGTAACGGCAATGAACGATACGGCGGGCTATCAGCAGGGGGAGGCAGGGGAGGAGACAGGGATGCGAGGATGGATTGGGCAGGGTTTAATGAGTATTCCACATACGATGTTATGTATCCTGATTCAAAGGTGATTTATGTGAAGTTCAATCTTCATAGCCAGTGGGCGACAAGTGACGCACAATTAATCTCCCATAACAAGACTTTTGTTTTTAAGGCAAAGATTGATACCGGTGCCCTTAAAAAGCCTCTCATTAAAAACGGGACAGAGATTCTACTTGAAAAAGGTGATAGCCCTGCTGAGGCAAAGATTATTATTACTCTGGCCCCAGTTAGAAATACCACAGAGGCTGCTAATGATAGCAAAATTTCTAACTGGGTTAAAAATGGTGATTTTGAGACATGGAGTGATAACAAAACCCCATCTTCCTGGCAGGTTATTAGTCCGGAGGCATTGGAAGATGAGAGATCGATAAGATTTAATGGTGAACATTCTTTAAAGGTCAACGGGATTAACAGCGATGTTGTAATAAGATGCCCTTTGGGGACAGGTGAGAGAGGACATTTAAATGGCAAGGTAGTGTCATTTTCTGCATTTGTGAAGTCAAGGGCTGGTAAACAGGTAAGACTGGGTATATCAGAGAATTTTACATCAGATTGTTCTATACCTAAAGGGTGGTCTTTATCAGAATGCGAGTTAACCAGCCAGGATGATGTAATAAAACACGGGGGTAACAGTTCGTTAAAATTAGGCGGTTTCTCTTACCCTCCTTACTCCGAGGTCCAGTATATCTGGCATCCGCCGATAGACCAGGATATCTCTGGAAAAGAGGTTACATTTTCATCATATATAAAGTCAGAACAACCCGGTATAGTCAGATTAAAGATGACTGAGATATATCCCGAAGGAGAATTTATACCGGTGGGATGGGTACTCGGAGGCGGAGCATCTGCCTTTAGAGAGAAAGGTAAGAAATCCGATGGCAGATACTCTGTGAAGTTAAGCGGTGCACCTGGAGGAGAGGCAAACATGAACCTTTTAATAAGGGATGGGGTAGAAAAAGCTCAGGGGAAGCAAGTGACATTTCTTGTTCGTGTCTTATCTACCGTTGCAGATTCCTGCCAACTCAGGTTAAGTGAATACACGGAACATGATGTAAAAGTAGGAGAGAACTTTTCTTCCTTTTATTCAGGCAGCAATGAGTGGGAGACACTAAAGGTCTCACGGGTATTGGGGAATAACGTAAAAGGGATACAACTTGTGGTTCTCAATAGGAATGGCTCTACGGATAGTTTTGTCTGGGTAGATGGAGTAAATCTGATTATTAAATATGAATCAAAGGATGAAGATATATTTGTCCAGAATGGAGGGTTTGAAGAGTGGACGATTAAATCTACAGAAGAGCAAAAGGCAAGGGATGGAGAAATCGTGGAGAATTATTCCGAATTCCACCCGGGTAATGGTGAGTGGCATCCTATTGTGGTATGGCATGTTTTGGAGAATACACCGAAAGAGGTGAGGCTTTCAATTGTGAATCAGGGAAGAGAAGATGATTTTATATATGCCGATGATACAATGCTCACAGTGAAAGACCAGTTAAGTGATAAGACGGATAAGGACTTAGAGAATATGGTCCGGAACGGAGGTTTTGAAGAGTGGGACCTTGTCGTTAATTATGAACATAAGGATGAAATATTATCGGGGTTTAATTCCGGAGGGAATAACTGGGAACTATTGCAAATTAAAAAAACACTGAGGTCCATTAAGGTGCCGGTTTATTTTGATATAAAGGTATCCAATATTTCGCAAGATAACCATGTTATTGTTGACGATGCAGTTCTGTCATCCGTGAATCAATAAAAGGAAGTAGGACGGGCGTCTCGCCTGTCATCCAAAAGGAGGGAAGGGTAATGGCGGGAAAATGTATTAAAGGATTGGTAATGGGTGTCTTTGTTATGGTTCTTCTGGCAGCATGGGTCATGGAAGGACAGTCTGCTGAGGTTAAACCAAAGAAGTCAGAGAGCAAGAGCAAAGAGGCTGTCAAAAAGGAAACACCTGTCCAGGAAGGGAATCTTCTGAGTAAAGGGAGTTTTGAGAAGTGGTCTGTTTTAGAGACAGATAATAAAGGAAGACCTGACGGGTGGAAATTAGGAGGCGATGCTGTCCCCTATAGAGAGAATAAGGTAAAACATGATGGTGAATATAGCCTGAAACTAAGCGGCTCACCGGGCGGCCAGGCAAATGTAAACTATCCTTACTACGATGTTCAGAATTTCGTCGGAAAGAAAGTAACATTCAGCGTATATGTCAAGACAGATGCTGTTGATGCAGCACGTTTGAGGATAGTAGAGACTTCTAAAGAAAAGACGTCTATTCCTGATGGATGGCAGTTAGGCGGCGACCCGCTCGTAACTAAAGAAGATAAAGTGTTACACGATGGGACATATGCATTGAAACTGAGCGGTTCACAAGGCGGCCAGGCAAATGTAAACTACCCCTGTTCCAGGGTTAATGATTTGAACGGGAAGAATATAACATTTACCGTATATGTAAAGACAGATATCCCGGATGCAGGGCGTTTAAGGCTCATGGAGGTTTCAAAGAATGGCAGTGTGACTGAAGTCTATTCTGACTTTCATTCGGGCAGCGGCAACTGGGAAAAACTTGAGGCGTCAAAAACATTGGGCAATTCAATTAAAATGCTCGTTCTGACAATCTTTAATAACTCTGCTTCCAAAGAAGAATTTGTATATGCCGATACCATAGGCTGCAATATAAAGGACCTTTTACTAAATGGGGATTTTGAGAAATGGTCAAAATTCTCTGAACGTGAAGAACAGACTGAAGTCTATTCTGATTTTCATTCTGGCAGTGGTAATTGGGAAAAACTTGAGGTGTCAAAGTCTATAGGGCGGTTCCCAAGCATGGTGATATTGACCATATTTAATTTCAACACCTTTCCCGAAGATTTTATATACGTTGACGAGGCACAGTTAGTAAAGGAATAAGGGGTTGAATGGCTAAGAGCAAATTTCGTTTTAATATTGACTTCCTGATAATATGCCTGATAGGTCTGCATGTCTTCTTCTGGTTTGAAAAGGGACTATTATACATAGGCGGGGATTCTGGCATACCACTCAATCCTATCAAGAATTTACAGCATCTTCTTACATGGAGGGTTCAGCAGGGAGGTACTGAATCGTGGAATTTGACTACCTGTTTCCAGTACCTCTTTTTTGCCTTATTTGAATTTTTACGATGCAGTCTGGCATGGACACAGAGGTTATACATATATTTCACTTACACTCTTGCCGGATTATCCATGTACTATCTGGCGACGACATTTGCCGAGGATAGGAAGAGAATGGTGGGTCTCGTAGCGGGGTTGTTCTACATGTTTAACCCATTTCTCCTTGGACTGATTCACGTATATGCCTATTTGCCGTATGCCGTTATGCCTCTTGTAGTAGGGCTTTTTTGTCGTGGGCTTACGAATAGGATGGGTAAGATAAAATCTACCCTGTTCATATTCCTTGCCCTGTTTGGAATTATTGGTGACATACCAAATTATAAGAATTATGCCATAGCAGCCCTGTTGATGTTTTTGTGCTCCATATATTATTTAATCGTAGGGGAAGTAAGGGTAAGACATATAGTTAAATATATTGTGACATTAGGCTTGATTTTGGTTCTCTTTAGCCTTTGGTTTATCCTGCCATTTGGTTCATTTTTATCTTATACAAGCATAGGAGAGAAACTCGGACAACACGGCGTGGATTTTGGGGATTATGGTTATGCAACGATATCTAATCTACTCAGGCTGCTCGGTAGTGCGGCATTTCATGCCGGAGGCGCCACGTATGGCAAGGCTTATACCGATAACCCATTTATTGTCCTTATAAGTTATTGTATACCTATCATTGCCTTTATTTCTATAATCCTTAAGCCGCGGTCAAGAAGTGTTTTATTATTCAGTATAATATCATTAGTATTCATATTCCTTGCCAAAGGAACAAACCCGCCTTTTGGCGAGGTCTATAAATGGGTCGTTTTACACGTCCCGCTGGCAAGGGCATTCAGGACATCATGGAGTCTTTCATTAGGGGCAAGCATAGGATATGCCTTTTTAATAGGGACTACTACAGCGAGCCTGTTTGATAGACTTAAAATCTACAGACCTTATCTGGCAAGACTCTCAATTGGTGCAATCGTATTGGTTATCCTCACCTATGGTTGGCCCTTTGTAAAAGGAACTTATCTTGAGACTATATATAACCCGCCTGATTACAAAGGTGTCCGGATACCTGGTGCTTATTATGAGATGGAAAAGTTTATTTCAAGTAACCCGGGAGACTTCAGAATATTAAAGATGCCTCTAAGCGGCGGCTATATTACTACAAACTGGGGGTATTCCGGTTCAAATATAGTGCCTTACATATTCTCAAAACCATTCATAGACAGCTATATCCTGCCAACATCATCTTCCCGGATTTGCAAGTTACTATTTGACCTTATTGAAAAAGAAGATTTTGTTCATCTTGATAAATTTTTGAGACTATTGGATATCAAATATATCCTGATAGATGGGTATGACAAGACGAGTATCTATAACAGGAACCTGATGAGATATGTTCATAGATTCTCTTCGCAGCCAAATTTAAGGTTAGCGAAGAAGATTGACCGTCTATATCTATTTGAGAACACCTCAAGATTAGCCCATATATATCCTGTAGATAGCCCTGTTATCGTAAAAGGGTTTATTGATTCATTGATTCCTCTTGTAACCAATGGGTTCATTAATGATAATTCAGGGGTTTTGTTTATGGAACAAGGTCCAGGCTCGGAGAATTATCCTGTAGATAAAGCAAAGGAGATTATCTTTTGTAATCAGCAGATGATAGACCTCATCTGTGACCTTATAGAACCTGAATATCATGTTATATCCCATAGTCCGTCGTTTAATGTCCAGGAAAGCAATATGTATAGTATCTGGTTAGACGATACAGGGGCGGGTGTAAAAAGGGCCATTGAGGATATTACTGTTGATGGGGAAAAGATAACTGATAAACTTGCCGCAGGGGCAGATAATCCGGAAGACGTTTATTTTTTGTCGGGTGAGAAATGGCAATATTTAGGTGATACCTTCCTGTCAGGCGGGGAACATACGCTGGCATTTGTTGGAAAAAAAGAGTTTGAAAAAAAAGAGTATGGGATAGATGGGCGTTTACTTATTATACCAAAAGATGAGTTTAAGGGACAGGCTGATAAGATTAAAGCCGGGGTAGATAACCCTGATATAAGGACCATCTATCTGTTTTCAAAGAATAACATTTCAGATACACAGGATAAAAAGTCCATTATAAATAGCCCTGTCCATCTCAATGGTGCATCCGGTAATAAATTGAGGGCAAGACTTTCCCCCATGATTGTAAATAAAGAAAACTACTTTTATAAAGGCAATCTCGGTAGTGAAACGGAACTTAAGGAATGGTCCTTTAATAAAGGCACTATGGGATTAGAACCTGTCATTGCCTATATTGATAAAGGACAGGTGATCTCATTGAATTTGAATGGAAAGGACGTCCGGATAAACCTTGATGCTCGGGCAGGATGGCATGGTGGGTCTGGTGACATAAAGGCATGGCTGAACGGTTCCCTGATAGATAAAGATAAAATTTCAGCATATTTGCCAGAGGTTGTTTTTAAAGGATTGCATCTCTTACCTGGTAAAAATATCATTGCACTTGGCGATATTCCTATAAGTAATGATTTCCAGTTTGAAATTGCTCCTGACATTATGCCTCAGGAGAGACTTACCATGTATGACAGTAGATACTCCTGTTCCAGCGGTGAAGAGAAAGGGCTGGTTATAAATACGGATTATAACAGCGGGGCCGGCAGGGAGGAACTTATCACGTTAGTGAGGGAGATAGGTCCTGTGGACTTGGCAGGGTTTCAATCTTTCAGCATGACAGCGAGCGTTGATGAACCTGGCGTTCAGGGTATAGAGATTATAGGTGGTGTAGATTATTCAGGGGATGGGGTTATAGACGGGTTTATAAATATTCCGTTAGCCCCGCCTTTTGCAAAACATGGCGCCTTCATATTGAACCTTTATGAAACGGCACAGCAGAGGTTTCCTTATAAAGGTTCTTATAGCCTTTGTGAATTAGGGTTTATATTACACAAAACATGGGGAAAGGATTGTTCAGGTAATAAAGGCGGAAACTATCGGTTCTATTTTAAAGACATCTCTCTTTACTCTGAAAAGGCCGTTATGCTTTGCGGGTGGGATAGTAATTCTGAAGTAACGGTTCCTAAAATAGAGTCTAAGAATATAGACTATAACCCGTTATTGCTGGATGATGGAAGGCTCGTGATAAATACATATTTTGCAGGTAACAAACCATTCCGGGGTAAGGTAAGTGAAGAGGAAGAAGAAAAAAACCGCGTTTTTGTTCTGCAGAGCGGAGATAAACTGACAGGTGATATAGCAGAAGAAGATACCTCCACGATAAAATTAAAAGGGGCAAAGGAACTGGATAATGCACCGGTTGAAATATGGAAGGACAAGGTCAGTTATGAATATAAGTTAGATGAAGACATGGAGTTAATGAGCAAAATAATCAGACAGGACTTGATAGACAATAGTATCCTATTAAGCAATAGATATGTTAAGACAACGTACGTATCGGAAAGAGTGAACCTTGATGAATCCCCGTACCTCAAGGTCGTTTATAAAGTGGATGACCCGTCCTCTCAAGGGGTAGAATGCGAGTTGGGACTTGATGGGACAAATGACGGTATAGAGGATATGGCAATCCCTGTCCGGGAAAATCTTCCTTTAAGCAACTGGTGGTGGTTAGGTTCATCCATGACCATGGATTTCTACCGGGCAAAATTGCCTGATGGATTTTCACAGGATAATCTATCCGGAAGTGAATACGTGGTGTCCAGGAACGGGGAACCTGTCAAAAACCGTCTAAAGGATTGGGAAGACGGGAAGGTAATGGTAGATGTAGGAAGATTAAGACCAGGTGAAATAGTAATTAGCCTTCTCAAGGGAGAGTCTCCTGACAAGGATGAGTGGACTATGAATTATCTGCCGATGCCTGCTCCTTCCAGGCAATTCCCTGGATACATGGAGATTAATGCTAATATTAAGGATATAGTAAAACGGGACAGCACCAAAACAGGGACAGTCCCTGCCTCAAAAGGATTGGTAAGATTATCTATCTATCTTAAGCACGGATTGCGTGCTCAATCAGAGGTAAGAAATAGTTATAATTTTGAGATAAAGAGCGCTGCAGTCTATAAAATATCTACCGCAGCACTCCAGGATATATTGAAGGATAAAGAGGTAATAGACAACTTACCATTGTTTAAAATAGACGGGAAGAAATTTCTATTTCAGGATACCAGCCTCTTCTCTGTTGATGACAGGCTGGAAGTCCGCTCTGGCGGACGAGACGCCCGTCCTGCTGATAATAATTTATGGATAGAGACGGGTATGGTTGAATTAGATAAAGGTCCCCATACAATATCTTCCTTAATTAATAATACATTTACTCTCCAGGAGATGGCGATAGAGCCGTCTATTAAAAAAACTGCTTCTGACGGGGCAAGTTTGCCCATATTAAATGTCCAGAAGATAAACCCAACGAGATATACAATCAGGGCAGATATAACCTCTCCATTTTTATTGGTATTTAATGAGAGTTTTAATAAATTATGGAGTGCCTATTGCAAGGTGTTACCTGTTGATAAGAAAG
This sequence comes from uncultured Planctomycetia bacterium, assembly GCA_964449965.1. Classification (GTDB taxonomy): domain Bacteria; phylum Omnitrophota; class Gorgyraeia; order CAYVEO01; family CAYVEO01; genus CAYVEO01. Next base: position 20,725 of record CAYVEO010000012.1, on the reverse strand, counting down.
GTGCTGACAGAAAAAGAAGTATAGAACTTACCCGTCACTATATCGTTAATGGCTATGCAAATGGATGGTGGGTTGATGCTGATGAATTGAGATCTTTAAATCCTGATGCAAAAAGTTTTGAGATTGTTCTGGAATATAAACCGCAGAAATTATTTCGGATAGGTTTGATGATTTCTCTCGTGACGTTGGTATTATGCATTGCTTATTTGGTAGGACGTGCCATTGGTAGGACAGGCGTCTCGCCTGTCAAGTAGGGGGTTAAAAAATTGTTTAAACTGAAATATAAATTTACTATATTAGCCGTTTGCGGAATACTCTATGCTATCCTGTACCAGTGCCTGGTGGACAAGGATTTTAAGCCATTCTCATTATCTATTGACATGACCAAGTCAGAATCCCGTAAGTATTTAGAAGATGGGTGGCAGGTTATTCCGATAGAAGGTAAACCTGACCGTGTCGATACCTATGGCAAGGACAAGGTGTCTATTCTTAGTGTCCAGTTGCCTGAAGAGACTAACTGGACGTTAAAGATGAAATTACAATTTGCAAAATCCGGTCAGAAGATAAAGGTCTATGCCAATGAGACGTTAATAGGTGAGGCTCGTGGTTATGAAGGGAAGGTTGTTGGCACAAGGTATTGGACACTTCCTAAAGAGACATCTATTCAGGGATTGAACAGGATAAGGATAGAAAATTCCGACCCTTCTTTGAAAATTTTGTACGAGGGGATAGCGTTCAAGAATTATAGAGGGGCGATTGAGTCCAGAGGGGCGTTCGTCCTGGTAGATTCACCGAGGCACATAAATTTTGGCAGGCTCCTGTTAGCCATGTTGATATGGGCATTCTTTATTATATTGATAGAGATAAGTATAACAAAAAGATTGGCAAAGGTATTGGGGGTAGGTGAAGAAGATGGACTCAAAAAGATTTTTCTATTTACTTATATGCCATTCCTGAGCATTCTTGCTTTGTTTTATCTGGTTTCTTTGTTCAGCCCATATCAGATTGTTATCTCAAGAGGATATTTCTGGGGCGGGGTAATTTTATTTTATATATTGGGAAAGTTAATCTTGGTTGCCCTGGACATAAGAAATACAAAAAAAGAACTTCCTCGTTACCTTCAGAAGGAATGGCTCAAGTCCAATTTAACCAATGGGTTCGTATTGGCGTTTGTATTGCTCCTCGTATTATGTGCGGGACTAATGATATGTAAAGAGAAGAAGGCAGCAAATTTTGTAGCGATTGCAGCCTACGTTTTATTAGTCTGCGGGATTGTGATGAGATTATTTGAACTTAAAAAGGCACGGTAACTTATGTGCGGCATCTGCGGCATATATAACTACAAAACCAGATTAAAAGTTGCAGAACACTCCATAAAGGTAATGTGCGACACAATGTTTCACAGGGGACCTAATGATGAGGGTATGCATCTGGACGGTGAGCTGGGTATCGGGATGAGGAGGCTCTCTATAATTGATATAGAAGGCGGTCACCAGCCTATATTTAATGAGGACAGGACAATATGCGTTATATTTAACGGGGAGATTTATAATTATATTGAACTAAGAGAAACCCTTAAATCCAGACACTCCTTTACCACTAATAGTGACACAGAGTGCATCGTCCATCTCTATGAGGAATATGGTGATGATTTTGTGAACAGGTTAAACGGGATGTTTGGCATAGCCCTATGGGATAATAATAAAAAGAGACTGCTCATTATCAGAGACAGGTTTGGTATAAAACCAGTTTTTTTTGCAGAAACGCCGGATGGCATAATATTTGCATCAGAGATAAACGCCTTGCTTAAAATAGAGGGTGTAGATAAAGAGACGGATTTTAAAGGTTTAAGCAATTATTTCTCCTATTATTACTTTCCGTCACCCCTCACCATATACAAGGGCATAAGGAAACTGCTCCCAGCCCATACACTCATCGTTGATAGTGCAGGCATGAATATTAAAAACTATTGGAAATTACAATACAAGACGGGTCATCAAGCAAGACCTGTACATTTTTATGAGGAAGAGATAACCCGGCATTTGAAAGAGGCGTGCAAACTCCAGCTGCGCAGCGACGTTCCTGTAGGTATATTTTTAAGCGGAGGGATAGATTCATCAAGCATCGTTGCCATGATTAGTGAGATTACCGGTAATCCCATGAAGAGTTTTTCATTGGGATTTGGAGATAAATATCATGACGAGCTTGATATGGCTAAATTGGTTTCCAAGAAGTTTGGCACTCAGCACAGGGAGATGCTCGTCACACCGGGTATGATAATGGAGACCCTTCCCCGGTTGATATCTTCGTTTGGACAGCCTTATGGGAACTGGTCATCTCTCTTAAAATATTTCGTATCAAGACTTGCAAAAGAAGAAGTTGGGGTTGCCCTTACAGGTGAAGGCGGTGACGAAATATTTGCAGGTTATCCTACCATAACCGCATATAAAATGCTCAGGTATCATAAGTTTCTGCCAGGGTTTGTTAAGAGAGGGATTGAAAAAATCTCCGTTAGTCTGCCTGCATCTGACAGGTATCTGAGTCTGGATTTAAAATTAAAGTTATTTTTAAAAGGGGCGTCTCTGCCCTCCTACAGGAATTTTAGTGCATTCAAAGAAATCTTTTACAGGGAAGAGAAGGAAATGCTGTTTCAAGATGATGTTAGAAATGAGATGGAGAATTACGACCCTTATGAGTTATATGAATATGCGACTGGATTCAATCCTGTGGAAGGTGAGATAAACCGGCTGCTATATTTTGACTTATCAATATTTCTGGAAGGGTGCGGACTTTACGAGAGTGATATGACCTCAATGATGAATTCTCTTGAGGTGCGGGTGCCGCTGCTTGACAATAATCTGGTTGATTTTGCCGCCGCAATCCCTGAAGAGTTGAAACACCACCTTTTCAAAACAAAATACATATTGAGGAAAACGATGGATGACATCCTGCCAAAGGAAGTAGTAAACATGAAGAAGAAGGGCTTTGTCCCGCCTATATCTAAATGGCTCAAGGGTGAGATGAAGGACTATGTTTTATCTATATTGAATGAGGATGCCTTAAGAAAGACAGGATATTTCAATATCAATTTTATAAAAAATATTTTAAACGAGCATTTTGCCGGTAGATTTGACCATTCAAGGAAGATAACCTGTCTGGTTTCTTTTATGCTCTGGAAGGAAGGTCTAACAGGATGAAGGTATTACTCATTGAGCCTAATCTTTCTGTAAATGATAGATACGGTAAGGCACTTGGTGAGGTGGGACCTACCTGCGAGCCATTGGGACTGGCGTATCTGGCAGGTGCAATCAAGAGAAGAGGTCTTGACAGCGTATCCATATTAGATGCAGCAGCATTAGGGTTAAGCCCGGCACAGTTAGAAAGTCATTTAAAAGACTATCAGCCGGACGTAATAGGAGTAAGAATAGTTACCCCTATGTACATAGTTGCTATGGATACCCTGACAATGGTCAGAAAGGTATTACCCGATTCCAGAATAATCATTGGGGGTCCGCACATGAGCATATTCCCACGGGAGACTATAAGTGAGAACCCTGTGATTGATGCGGGGGTCATAGGCGAGGGAGAGGTAACCATATTAGAATTATTAGATGCCTTAAGGGAAGGGAGTCCGCTGGATAAGGTCAATGGAATTGCATACAGGGAAAATGGCAAAGTCATGGTAACCCCTCCTCGTCCATATCTAAAGGATATAGATGAAGCACCTGTCCCTGCCAGAGAACTTCTTCCTATGGATAAATATACGCCAACACCTACATACTACAGGAAATTGCCATGTTACATACTGCTTACCTCAAGGGGATGCCCTTTCAGCTGCACTTACTGTTCCAAGATATTCGGGGACACGTTCAGATGCCATTCATCGGAAAGGATACTGGAAGAAATAAATATCCTTATAAGGGATTATAATGCCAGGGAGATTATATTCAGGGATGATACGTTCACGCTTAACAAAAAGAGGGTCATAGAGTTATGCGAAAAGATGATAGATAAAAATTTGCCAGGGAAGATTCAATGGACGTGTATGACCAGGGTGAATATTGTAGATAAACCCTTATTGAAACTCATGAAGAAGGCAGGGTGCTGGAGTGTCCATTATGGGGTTGAAAGCGGCTCCCAGAGATTACTTGATGTTATAGATAAAAAGATAACACTGCAGCAGGTCAGGGATGCTTTCAAATGGACAAGAGAATCCGGCATAGAGACCAAGGCGTTTTTTATGATAGGTCTGCCGACAGAGACCCATGAGGAGACGCTTAAAACTATAGAATTTGCAAAGGAACTTGACCCGGACGGGGTGCAGTTTACGATTACTACTCCCTACCCGGGCACAAGACTTTTTGAATTGGCACAGAAGGATGGGACGTTAAAGTCTCTTAAATGGGAAAATTATCAGACATGGGCAGGCTGGTCAGATAAAGAACTGGTATATCTTCCAAAAGGCAGGACTGCTGAGGAACTTAAGTTCCTCCAAAAGAAGGCATTAAAGGATTTCTATTTCAGGCCTAAGGTTATAATGAGACAATTGTGGAAATTGAGGTCTTTGTCCATGTTTAAAAAACAATTCTCTGCTGCATATGCCATCTTCCGGGGGACGATGAGTAGAAAAGGGAGACAGAAGTGGTGACATTGTCTATAGTTGCCCCGGTCTATAATGAAGAAGAAAATATAGAAAAGGTTATCAGATACTGGAGAGGTGTTCTTAAGAAAGACCGTGTAATGGGAGAAATTGTTGTTACGAATGACGGGAGTAAGGATAAGTCGCTTGAGATATTAAACAGGCTTAAAGATGAGTTTGATAGGGAAGACGGACATGATGTAGATTCAAGGGTTCCTCTCGTTGTCATATCCCTGGAGAAGAATGGCGGATATGGTATTGCCCTTTCCAATTCAATAAGAAATTCCTCAGGCAGGTATGTTCTAACCATTGATTCTGACGGACAATTTGATGCAGGAGAATACAGGTTATTATTGGAAAGATTGGAAAAGGACAATTTAGACCTTGTTACAGGTTACAGGAAGGGCAAGAAGGACACTGTATTAAAGGTATTTTTAGACAGGGTCCTGAACCTGCTCCTGCGGGTGATGTTTGGTCTTAAATTAAAGGATACTAACTGTGCCCTTAAATTGGGGAAAGGTGAACTGATAAGGGGCATCAATATTGAATCTAAAGGCTACCCTACTCCCACAGAGCTGATTATAAAATCTTCTGTTTTAAATGCCTCTATTGGCGAGGTGGGCGTGAGCCATTTTGACAGGAAGGGCGGTATCTCCAAGTTAAAGCCATTCAGGACAGGGGTTAATATGCTAAAATTCTTAGTCTACCTCAGGCTGAAGATATGGTTATTTAAAAGTAATGTTATCAGCAGGATTTAGGGAGGTCTAATGGCATGAAAAATATAATGGGTGTGATTCTGGCTGCAGGTAAAGGGACACGGATGGTCCCGTTCAGCACAAATTATCCCAAGCCTATCCTGCCTATCTGCAACAAGCCTTTGCTCCAGTATCAGATTGAGGTAATGAAGGGATTAGGTATTGAAGACATTATCATAGTTATTGGACACTTAGGGTTTGAAATCACAAAACGGTTAGGGGATGGCAGGTCAATAGGCGTCCATATAACCTATATAGAACAGGGTGAGACATTGGGTATCGCACACGCCCTGGGTAAACTTGAGAATTTTATTAAATCACCTTTCCTTTTATTCCTGGGGGACATATTCTTTATAACAGAAGACCTTTCCCCTATGCTGGGTATGCTTGATAAACATTCTGCAGGTGCTGTCCTCGCTACTAAGATAGAGACGAACAAGGAAGCGATAAAGAGGAATTTTGCCGTCCTTCACGATGAGAACGGGTTTGTAAAAAGGGTGATTGAAAAACCGAGATATATATCCAATAATCTTAAGGGCTGTGGATTGTACCTATTTGACCTTCATATATTTGATGCTGTCCGCAGGACCCCGAGGACTGCGATGAGGGATGAGTATGAAATAACAGAGGCAATCCAGATATTGATAGATGATGGAATACCTGTCTTACATTCAAACGTTATCAACGAGGATATGAACCTGACAGTTGCCGTTGACCTGCTGAAATGTAACATGGTTGAATTGAAACGTCTGCGCAAGAAGGAAGTCATAGGGGAGAACGTCAAATTTGGCGGGAGGGTAGAGGTTATCAATTCAGTAATCGGTGATAACGTCCGGATAGATTCACCTCTTAAGATTATAAATTCTGTCATTTTCTCGGATACGCACGTAAGGTTAGACAGGGATATTGAAAACCTTATAGTTACGCCGCAGCAGGTGATAGATTTCAGGGAACAGATTCAGGGACAAATATGAAATATAAAAAGGCGTTGGTTACTGGCGGGGCAGGATTTATCGGCTCTCATATCGCAAAGAAATTAGTCAAGATGGGGATAAAGGTCGTAGTAATTGATAACCTTTCCATGGGGAACATGAAGAATGTGCCTCCTGATGCGGATTTTGTCCAGGGTGACATATTGGATAAAGAATTAGTCAAAAAGATTTTATCTGGTGTTGATATTGTATTTCATGAGGCAGCTGTAGTAAGTATCAGGATATCCACAAAGGAATTTTATAACGATGCCAATAACAATCTGATGGGCACGCTCAGCATATTAGAGGCATGCAGGGATAGTTCTGTTAAGAAGCTCGTATATGCCTCTTCTATGGCTGTATACGGTGATTCCTCTGCACCATCTCCATTGAATGAAGATTATGTAAAATCCCCTATCTCCCCTTATGGGATATCCAAGTTAGCAGGCGAGATGTATTGCCTTAACATCGGTAAACTCCTCAATATAGACGTAGTGGCACTGAGGTATTTTAACACCTATGGGCCGGCACAGGCGTGGACGCCTTACGTAGGCGTCATAACGATATTTATCAATCGTCTCTTATCCGGGAAGAGCCCTGTTATATTCGGGGACGGAGAACAGCGGAGGGATTTTGTCCATGTAGATGATATTGTCCAGGCAAATATCAAGGCTATGGAGAGTAACGTTTATGGTGAATCATTTAATGTAGGGACAGGGATAGATACCTCTGTCCATGAGATAGCCACTCTACTGTGCAAGAGAATAAATCCAGGGATTAAGCCTGTCTATGATGCCCCGCAGCCTGGTGAATTGAGGAATTCTATTGCAGACATATCAAAGGCAAAAAAGATTCTTGGGTTTTCTCCAGGATTTACTCTTAAAGACAGGATAGACGAGATTATTGAAGAGAAGAAATCCTTATGTGCAAATACAACCGTCTGAATGAAGACCCTTACGGAACTAACATGAAGATGCTTGAGATTACAGGGACCGGGAAGAGGGTCCTGGAAGTTGGTTGTGCTACAGGTTATCTCTCAGAGTTACTCAAGAAAAATGACTGCCATGTAACAGGTATAGAAATAGACCCTGAGGCAGCCCAGTCTGCAAGGAGATTCTGTGACGCAGTATTGGACATTGATATATCTACGAAATCCAGCCTGCCTTTAGAGGATGAATATTTTGATGTCCTTTTGTGCGGCGACGTCCTGGAGCATACGCCAAATCCCTCTGATACACTGAGGTTTCTTTCCAGATATATTAAAAGGGGAGGGTTGTGTGTAGTATCAGTTCCTAACGTTGCCTACTGGCTGATGCGGCTAAGTCTATTATTTGGCAATTTCTCGTATGATAGGGGAGGTATACTTGACGAGGGGCATTTAAGATTTTTTACCTTGAAGACCTCACTTAAGATGATAAAAGATTCCGGCCTTGAAATCCACAGTATAGACGTTACCCCGGGACTCCCATATTACAGTATATTTCACGTAAGGGCTATAAATAAATTGAGATATCTTACCGCCAGGACATTCAAAGGATTATTCGCATTCCAGTTTCTGATAACTGCTAAAAGACCTTAAAAGCAGAGAAATTTGCTTGAAACAAAATTGTTTTAATGATATAATGCCTCGTAATACACAGGAGGGATGATGATTGACGGTGTGAAGATAAAAAAACTTAAGGTGAAACCTGATGAGTTCCTGGTAGCCCCTTTTAAGAACGATATTCCTTATGACTGGAGCAAAAAAGGTGGATAATCTGCGAGGAGTCATATTGGCGGGCGGATTGGGTAAGAGGCTTGACCCATTGACGAGGATTACCAACAAACATCTACTGCCGGTATTTAATAAGCCCATGATATACTATCCCGTCCAGACGCTTGTCCAGAGCGGCATAAAGGATATACTGATAGTCACAGGCGGCAATAATGCAGGGGATTTCTTGAGGCTTATGGGTAACGGGGCAGAGTTTGGACTCAAACACATAAATTATACCTATCAGAAAGGCGAGGGCGGTATCGCAGAGGCACTGGATCTTGCAAAACACTTTGCTCAGGATGAGAAGATAGTGGTGATACTCGGGGATAATATCATCGGCGGCAGTATCAAAAGAGCGGTTGATGCATTCCGTTCCCAGAAGAGCGGTGCGAGGATATTGATAAAGAAGGTGCAAGACCCTGAGCGTTTTGGAGTGGCAGAGTTAGACGGTGACAGGGTAATCTCCATAGAAGAGAAACCCAGGAAGCCCAAATCCAATTACATTGTGACAGGCATCTACATGTATGATAGGCAGGTATTTGATATTATAAAGACGCTCAAGCCGTCAGGCAGGGGAGAGTTAGAGATAACTGACGTAAACAATGCCTATATAAGAAGGGGCGGGATGAGTTTTGAAATCCTGAAGGGCTGGTGGACAGATGCAGGGACGTTTGAGTCTTTGCTAAAGGCGAATGTCCTGGTGTCGAGTGACATTAAAAGGAATAATAAATGAGAATATTGGTTACGGGCGGGGCTGGATTTATCGGCTCTAATTTTATAAGACACATATTAAAGAGATGCCCCTCATATAAGATAATCAACCTTGACAAGTTGACCTATGCAGGGAATTTAGAGAACCTTAAAAATGTAACCCGCCATCCTAACTATAAATTCGTAAAAGGGGATATATGTAATCCCGCCGTAGTGCGCAAACTCATGTCAGGATGTGACTGCGTGGTCAACTTTGCTGCAGAATCACACGTGGACAGGTCAATACTTGAGCCGGATGCGTTTATAAAGACAAATTTTTTAGGGACCCATATACTGCTTGAGGCAGCCCGTGAGAATGGAATAAAGAGGTTCTTACAGATAGGAACTGATGAGGTTTATGGCAGTATAGAAAATGGCTCTTTTAAGGAGACCGCCCCGCTCCTGCCAAGCAGTCCCTATTCCTCAAGCAAGGCAAGTGCCGACCTTCTGGCACTGTCCTACCATACGACTTATGGTATGAACGTCATCGTAACGAGAAGCACGAACAACTTTGGACCATACCAGTATCCGGAGAAGTTCATCCCGCTATTTGTAATAAATGCGATTGAAGGAAAAGAACTCCCTCTTTATGGCGACGGGCTTAATGTCCGCTCGTGGATTCATGTGGAGGATAACTGCAGAGGGATTTTTCTTCTTATGAAAACGGGTAAGCCCGGTGAGATATATAATATAGGTTCCTCAACAGAGATGGCTAACATCAAAGTGGCACGGCTTATTCTGAAGTTTCTCAGGAAGGATGAGTCCTTGATAAGATTTGTTAAAGACAGGCCCGGACATGACAGGCGATACTCTGTGAATTCGGAAAAGATAAGATTATTAGGATGGAAAGAGTTATCTGATTTTAAAAAAATGCTTGAAAAGACGGTCAAGTGGTACAATGAGAACCACAGCTGGTGGATGAAGATAAGAAAAAAGAAAGATACATATCAGAATTATTATAAAAGACAGTACGGCGGAAAGATTTGAATGAAACTCCTCATTACGGGCGCTAACGGGATGTTAGGGCAGGCACTGTGCAATGAACTTATCGGTAAATATGAAGTTGCAGGAATAGTGAAGGAGTCCGGAGTCAAGAGTCTAAAGAGTCAAGAGTCTGGAGAAGTGCCGCTCTTTGAATGTGATATATGTGATAAGGAGAAACTGTCTAATATATTGAAGGATGTCTCTCCGGATTTTATAATCCATGCTGCTGCTTACACAGATGTGGATGGGTGTGAGATTGACCCTCAAAAGGCATATTCTGTAAATTCCTTAGGGACGTGTAATGTGGCGTCTGCAGCCAGAAAAGCGGGGGCAGTCCTGGTCTATATAAGCACAGATTATGTATTTGATGGCACGAAGAGAACACCGTATATAGAATCTGACAAGACATGCCCTATCAATGTCTATGGCAAGAGTAAGCTTGAGGGTGAAAGGCACGTAGAAACTGCCCTGAGAAATTTTTTCATATTCAGGACGAGCTGGTTATTTGGCAAGGGTGGTAAGAATTTTGTAGATACGATAACAAATAGGGCAAAGTCAGGAGGTCCATTAAAGGTAGTGAATGACCAGAAAGGCTCACCTACATGGACAAAGGACATTGCCTCCGGGATAAGAAAGTTTCTTGATTTTTATTCTGAAAAAGGTCCGGTTGATAGTATCTATGGCATATATCACCTTACCAATAGCGGCAGCTGCTCATGGTATGAATTTACAAAGATGATATTGGATTATACCGGCATCAGGGATGCAGCGGTTAGCCAGGTAACTACCCGGGAATTAAACCGTCCTGCCAATCGTCCTGCCATGTCAATATTAGACAATACAAAATACGGGAAATTAATAGGGACGAGACTTAGACCATGGCAGGAGGCATTGAGGGAGTATTTACGGGGCCGCAGTTGAAAGGTATTAAATGTGATATAATGTTTGAGAAAAGAGAAGGAGGATAAGGGAATACTAAGTAAAGGGGAAATAAAAGTCCTATTATCCCGGTATAATATAAGACCCAGGAAGAGTCTGGGGCAAAACTTCCTGATAGATAAGAATATCCTGAAGAAAATCATAGGTGCCGGGCATTTTAGCAAGGAAGACATAGTTATAGAGATAGGCTCAGGGCTGGGCACGCTTACGGAGGAGTTAGCAGGAGAAGTAAAGAAGGTCCTCGCCGTTGAATATGATAGAAAATTCTGTGATGCACTAAAGGAAAGATTGTCCTGTCTGAAGAATGTTAAAATAGTCTGCAAGGATTTTCTAAAACTTAAAATCGGGGATTTGTTAGACGAGGATATTAAGGACATCAAGGTAAAATTTGTAGGAAACCTGCCCTATTATATTACTACGCCAATCCTTTCCCATTTAATATCAATGAGGGAATATATAGATACTATATTAGTTATGGTGCAGAAAGAAGTGGCGGCACGTATACTGGCGCAGCCCGCTCAGAAGGATTACGGCTCTTTGTCATGTTATATGCAGTTCTATACAAAACCCGGAATTATATATAATGTCCCGAAAAGCGCATTCTGGCCGGAACCTAAGGTGGAATCATCCTTAATCCTATTAGATATATTGGAGACCCCGCCTGTTTCTGTCCGGGATGAGGTACTCTTTTTTAAAATAATCAGGGCGTCATTTCAGGAGAGGCGGAAGACTATATTGAACTCATTATCACGGGGCATAGCGAATACTGATGTCCATGGTAAGGAAAAGATAAAGGCAATCCTGCAAAACTTATCTATAGACCCGATGAGAAGGGGTGAGACGCTTAGTCTGGAAGAATTTGCCAGTATAGCGGATTTAATTGAAAGGGGTAAAGATGGAGAGGTTAAAATTTAATGGGGCATGGACCGCATTAGTAACGCCATTTACTAAAAGTGGAGAGGTGGATTGGAAAGGGCTTGAGGCAAGCATAGAATTTCAGATTTCCCAGGGCATCACAGGTGTAGTCCCAACCGGTACCACAGGGGAATCCCCAACCTTGAGCTGGGATGAACATGCCAGGGTCATAGACAGGGTAGTTGATATAGCGCGGGGAAGATGTAAAGTCATAGCAGGGACAGGAAGTAATTCAACACAAGAGGCGATAGACGGGACAAGACATGCTCTTAATGCCGGGGCAAACGGCGCCTTACTCGTTGATTGTTATTATAACGGACCTTCATCCCTGGAGCTGCGGAAAGAGTATTACGGGGCAGTAGCAGAGGCTGTAAATGATATAATGCTCGTCCCGTATATAATTCCCGGAAGGACAGGCACTGCCATGGCACCGGAGGACCTTGCGATTCTTGCGTCTCTCTATCCTAATATCAGGGCTGTAAAAGAGGCTACCGGTGATATAGAGCGGATGAAGAGGACAAGGGAACTGGTTGGGGGAGACTTTGATATACTTTCCGGAGATGATGATATTACCTTTGATATAATGATGAATAAGAAAATAAGGGCGTCAGGGGTTATATCAGTTATATCCAATGTCCTCCCTGCATTTGTAGAAAAAATGGCAAGGGGAATCCTGTCAGGCGATGAATATGAGGCAAAGAAACTTCACAATGCCCTGCAGCCGCTCTTCAAGATAGTAACTGTTAAGAGCAGGAATAATAGAGAAATAACAGGCAAGGGACAATTCTGTGTGGAAGATAAATTCAGGAACCCTCTTCCAATCAAGGTCCTGATGAATGGCTTAGGTATGGCTGCTGGACATTGCAGAAGGCCATTGGGTAAGATGAGTGAGAACGGCGTAGAAATTGTCCGCGGGGCTGTCAGGACCGTATGGGAAAATAATCCGGAACTTCTGAAACCCATTGAAAAGGCATATAATGTCAGGGTAGAGGAAAGAATAAGAAACGACAAATACTGGGAGGAGTTGGTTTATACTTCATGAAAGATATAGATGGTAACACCAAAATTTATGGCATATTTGGCTGGCCAATAAGTCACACTGCATCCCCTGCAATGCACAATGCCGCATTCAGGCATTCAGGTATTAACTCGGTATATCTCCCGTTCCATGTTTCACCCGGGGATATAAAAAGGGCTATAAAAAGTATAATCCCCCTCGGTATATCAGGCGTGAACATTACGGTTCCATATAAAGAGGCAGCATTTAAGTTAGTAGATGAAACGAGCAGGGGATCACGGCTGATAGGTGCTGTTAATACTATAGTTATAAGGGGCAATAAACTTATAGGACACAATACTGATGCACAGGGTTTCTTACGGTCACTTAAGTATGATGGCGGGACAAACCCTTATAGAAAGAATGTTGTCTTATTAGGTTCAGGTGGTGCTGCCAGGGCAGTGGCTATCCAGCTGGCGATGACTAACGTTAAATCTCTATGTATAGTTAACAGGACGTTTCCCAGGGCGATAAGGTTAGTTCACTATATAAAGAGACGCTTTCCAAATATAAAGATAAGCCCGGCGTCTTTAAGAAGTAAAGCCATTAATGAGGCGTTAGAATCAGCAGATATTCTTATCAATGCTACTACCTGCGGGATGAAAAAGGGAGACCCTCTTCTTGTAGAGAATTCTTTGCTGCATCCGGGTATTGTCGTCTATGACCTTATATACAAGCCGAGACAGACCAAACTTATTACTGAGGCGAAACAGATGGGTTTAAAAACAGTAAATGGACTTGGGATGCTTTTATACCAAGGGGCAGCCGCATTTGAGCTATGGACCGGCAAAAAGGCTCCGTTAGAAATAATGCGACAGGCACTGGAGATATATGCGGATTAGTTTTCTTATATTCATATTAGGTTCTATAGTGGGGAGTTTTTTGAATGTCTGCATATACCGTATGCCGAGAGAGGAATCTATTGTCTTACCGCCTTCCCATTGCCCCAACTGTAAAAAACCCATTCCATGGTTCTATAACGTCCCCTTAATAAGTTATGTCCTGTTAAAAGGAAGATGCAGGTTCTGTAGCACAAGGATAAGTTTTAGATATTTTATTGTGGAATTGATTACGGCAGTCATCTTTCTCATGCTGTTTAACCATTACGGTTTTTCTATAAAATTCCTCATCTACACCGCTCTGACGTCTTCCCTGATAGCCGCCACATTTATAGATTTTGAACATCAGATAATTCCGGATGAGATTACACTGGGCGGGCTGGTTGTGGGTCTAATATTAAGTATAATCTATCCCGCTCTTCACAGCATATCTTCATCAACTGTATGGCATAATCCGGGATTATCACTATTGCAGTCAGTCATAGGCATGATTGCCGGGGGCGGGTCTATCTATCTCATAGGTGTAATAGGGACGTGGCTTTTCAGAAAGGATAGCATGGGAGGAGGGGATGTGAAACTTATGGCTATGTTAGGGGCGTTCTTAGGCTGGAAATTGGCTCTTTTGATAATCGTCCTCGGCGCCTTCCTGGGTTCTATCTTTGGCATTATATCATTGATAAAGAATAAAAGCCACGTAATACCTTTTGGTCCATATCTTTCTATTGGTGCGTTTTTATGCATACTATACGGAGATGAGATGCTGCAATGGATAATGAGATACATAGGGATATAAAGGAGGTATTATGCTTAGATTTTTGACTGCTGGTGAATCTCATGGTGAGGCGCTTGCAGGCATACTTGAGGGTATGCCATCAGGGGTGATGATTCATATTTCATTTATAAATAATGAACTCGCAAGGAGGCAGAAAGGGTATGGCCGCGGCAGGAGGATGGCAATAGAGCAGGATAAGGCAGAGATTCTGTCAGGGCTAAGGAATGAACTAACGCTCGGCAGCCCGGTAGCACTGTTGATTAAAAATAAGGATTGGACGCTTGATAAACTCCATCCTGTTACGAGACCCAGGCCAGGCCATGCAGATTTAGCAGGGGCTATTAAGTACCATCACACTGATATCAGGAATGTCTTAGAGAGGGCAAGTGCGAGAGAGACAGCAATGAGGGTTGCTATAGGAGCGGTCTGTAAGCAATTCATAAAGGAATTCGGAATTGAGATAATAAGCCATGTCCTTGCAATCGGCGGGGTAAAAGCAGATGCGTCAGGTCTTTCATTTGAAAAGGTAAGGGATTTATCATCTAAATCAAGTATAAGCTGTGCCGACCTGAAAGCGGAGAAGTCGATGCTCAAGACTATAGATGAAGCAATAGCGGCAAAGGATTCATTGGGCGGCGTATTTGAAGTAATAGCAAGGGGCTGTCCTGTAGGGCTTGGCAGTTATGCCCATTATGACAGGAGAATGAACGGGATATTAGCACAATCTCTTATGTCTATCCAGGCTATCAAGGCAGTAGAGATAGGTTCTGGCATAGAATCTGCCCAAAGAAGAGGCTCAGAGGTTCATGATGAAATATTTTATAAGAAGGGTATAGGTTTCTTCCGTAAGACCAACAGGGCTGGCGGGATAGAAGGCGGGATGACTACGGGTGAGGATGTTGTGCTGCGCTGTTTCATGAAACCCATTGCCACGTTAGGTTCTCCGCTTTCCTCAGTAGATATAATATCAAAGAAACCGTTCAAGGCGGCTGTTGAGAGGTCTGATATATGTGCTGTGCCTGCAGCAGCTGTTGTTGGTGAGGCACAGGTAGCGTTTGAACTGGCAAAGGCACTGTGTGAGAAATTCGGCGGAGACAGTCTGGTTGAGATGAAGAGAAATTACAAAGGATATGAATATCATATTAGTCGGATTTATGGGAACAGGTAAGACTGCAGCAGGTAAAAGGCTTGCCAAAAGACTCAAAATGGGATTTATTGACCTGGATGACAGGATAGAGGAAAAGGAAGGTAGAACTATCAGCAGGATATTTAAAGAAAATGGGGAGGCGTATTTCCGGAGGATTGAGAAAGAGGCAGTCAAAGGAATCATGGAAATAAAAGACAGCGTCCTTGCGACCGGTGGGGGGGTGGTTATGGATGATGAGAATATGGCTAATCTAAAGAAGACAGGAACAGTAATATCTCTTGTCGCCAGCCCGGATGTCCTCCTTAAAAGGACATCACTTGAGACTCACCGCCCTCTATTGAACAATGCTGAACCAAAGAAGAATATAGAGGAACTCCTTAAACGCCGAGAGCCATTCTATAAAAAGGCTGATTATATCATAGACACCTCTTATTTAAGCATAGACGAAGTGGTAGAAGGGATATTAAAAATATTGAAATTTAAATATGAATAACTCAGATTTAGAAAACCTAATCCTGTTAAACATGGTAGAAGGACTCGGGATAGTCCGGTTAAGGGCATTATTAGAGCATTTTGAAACGACTAATGCAGTCCTCAAGGCAAACAAGAAAGACCTTATGTCAATCCAGGGGATTGGAGATGTAATATCCGATGGAATTATAAATATATCAAAATCCGGGATATTAGATAAAGAATTGAACCTCATAAAGAAAAAGAAAGTTAAGATTATAACGGTATATGACAAAGACTATCCTCAAAATTTGAAATCCGTATTTGACCCGCCTATTCTTATCTATGTCCAGGGGGATTTAGATAAAAGGGACATCCTGTCTATTGCAATAGTTGGCTCTCGCAGACCGTCGTTCTATGGCCGCGCTACTGCTGAGAGATTGGGTAAGGAACTATCTTCGTTGGGTATAACGATAGTATCCGGCATGGCGCGAGGCATAGACACTGCCGGGCACAAGGGAGCGACCAGGAATGGAGGCAGGACAATAGCCGTTCTGGGCAGCGGCCTGGGTGTAATATATCCGCCTGAGAATAAAGAGTTATTTGAAGAAATCGCCTCAAAGGGTGCGGTAGTTTCTGAATTTCCGATGGGGACCATCCCTGACAGGAAGAATTTCCCCAAGAGGAACAGGATTATAAGCGGGCTATCTCTGGGGGTAATCGTTGTAGAGGCGGCAAGGCACAGCGGCTCGCTTATCACCGCGGATCTGGCATTAGAGCAGGGACGGGAGGTATTTGCAGTTCCTGGCAATGCAGGTGCGATTAATTCCCAGGGGACCAACCACCTGATTAAAGAAGGTGCAAAACTCGTGGAGAATAGTGCGGATGTCCTGGAAGAACTTGGTCCAATTCTACGGCAGTATATTCCCGGATCAGGCTCAAAAGATGGTAATCAAAATACAGACCCTATGATGTTTCCTAAGATGGATAAAACCCAGAGTCAGATTTTCAGCGTATTATCCCAGGAACCGGCCCATATAGATGAAATAACAGACAGGTGCAAGTTAACGGCTCAAGCAGTATCCAGTAGTCTTGTCGTATTGGAATTAAAAGGATTGATAAGGCAATTACCAGGTAAGATGTTCGTGAAGATTTTATATTGACAACAGATACCTTGCTGATATAATGTATTTGAGGAAAGTATAATATGATAGAACCCGGAGAAAGATTAAAAACCTTAAGAAAAAGAGCAGGACTTACCCAGAAGGAATTAGCCGATAGGGTTATTGGCGGCATAAATTATACCTACATAGGGAATATTGAAAGAGGTGAGCAGACCCCTTCAATTAAGATATTGAAGAAACTGAGTCAAGCCTTATCCATACCAATGGATTATTTTTTTAGAGAAGACACCCCCTCTGATACGTTAGGTATCCTGCCGGATGAAGTAAGAGATATTGCCCAGGATAAGGATAAGAGGTTATTTCTTCAGTGCATCAGGGCATTGAAAAAAGAAGATATCCCGTTAATCATAGAGATAATAAATCTCCTTAATAAGCACCACAAGTTACATGAGACAGACGTCAGGATTACCCCGGTTCCTGCCAGAAAACAGAGGTTCGTAATAAAACCCCAGGATAAGATTGCTGCAGAAACCAGGTCAAGGTATGGGTCTATCATTACAAAGATAGAGAAGGCATTGGCATCCAAAGGTTCCCGCCTTTCAGTGGATGAGAAGTGGGTTAGAGATAGTCTCACATTAGCATTAGAGGCCCTGAGGTCATCTTAAATATGTGGGATAATTTTCTACATCTCAAGGTAAATCTCCTTAAAAATTTATTTCTTTCTTTAAAGAAAGAACCTCCTGTTAAGTTAGGTTTAATCTCCTTTGCCGTAATTAGTTTCCTGGTAGGCGGATATTTATTATTTCTTAGAGGATTCATTTATCTACAATCAATCCCCGGGGTCGGTGACTTCCTGATAGAGAGACTCTTAGGCGTCTTCTTCATGGCACTCTTCCTCATGTTGATATTCAGCAATGTTATCGTTTCATTCTCTACATTATATTCATCAGACGAGGTGAATTTTTTGATGGGGCTGCCTGTCACTCATAGAAGGATATTCTCACTAAGGTTTATAGAGACGCTGATTTATAGTTCATGGGCATTCGTATTTTTGTCTATTCCTTTACTGCTGAGTTTTGGCACTGTTATGCATGCCGGATGGTATTTTTATCTTTTTGTTATCCCAACCATTATTACGTTTTTGATTATACCTTCTGGCTTAGGCAGTATTATCACGATGGTCCTGGCAAGGGTCATCCCTCTTAAGAGAAGCAGGGTATTATTAGCTGCCTTTCTTATAGTGCTTATCCCCACTGTGATATTCTTCTCAAGACTGCTGCATATCGGCAGAGGTTTAGAGAGCACAGATACATTCGGACTTATTAACCAGATACTAAAAGGCTTGAGATTCAGTTATTCGCCTATTCTGCCGAGTTACTGGCTCACACAGGGGATACTGGAATTTGTTAAAAATAATATCAAGGGCGGCATCTTTTATCTTCTGTTATTATTGAGCAATAGTCTTTTAATCTGCCAGATTTGCCTTTTCATGGCACACAAAATCTATTATCCGGGATGGGCAGTATTTAAGAGTTCCAATATATCCAGGCGATACCCGGCAGGTTCCGGAGCTTTACGGATTTTAAATCCTGTATTTAAACTGTTCAATCCACAGGTCCGTGCCCTTGTCATAAAAGACATAAAGGTCTTTATGAGGGACCCTGCCCAGTGGGTCCAGTTTACAATTTTCTTTGGACTCCTTGCCATATACATATCCAATTTACGTAATCTGTCATACGATGTGGCGCCTGAGGCATCCAAGGTTCTAATATCGTTCCTTAACTTAGTAGCAACGGGTTTTGTCCTTTCAAGCCTTACTACACGTTTTGTTTTTCCTTTATTCAGTCTGGAGGGGAAGAGGTTCTGGTCGGTAGGGCTTGCCCCTATAAGCATTAATCTCATAATGATGGAAAAGTTCTGGCTCAGCACAATCGCATGTCTCATAATAACCGAATCACTCATGGTCTTTTCCAATTTTATGCTGCGTGCAAGCCCATTAATACATATAATAACATGCGGCACAGTCTTCCTTATGAGTTTTTCACTCAGCGGATTATCAGCAGGGCTGGGAACTATCTATCCAAATTTCAAGGAAGACAACCCTGCGCGTATCGTTTCCGGATTAGGCGGGACACTCAATATCATATTGAGCATGCTCTATATCGGCATGGTTATAGCGATAGAGGCGTTGCCGCTCCATTTCTACATGCAGGGAGAGGCAGACAGATTTATAAACAGGTGGGATGCGCTCGTGCTCCTTTTGTCAGTATTTGTATTAAGTCTTATCACTGTATTGGTCCCCTTAAAACTCGGCAGACGGGTATTGAATGATATGGAATTTTAGGAAATAGAAAGGATGTGGATATGGAGATAGCAAAAGAGAAACTTATCTGGATGTATGAGAAGATGATTGAGATAAGGCAGTTTGAAGAAAAGATATATTATCTATTCCTGCAGGGTGAGATGCCGGGGACAATCCATCTTTATCCTGGTCAGGAGGCAGTAGCTGCAGGTGTATGCGCGAATCTTAATAAAGATGACGTGATAACGAGTACTCATCGTCCTCACGGACATGCATTGGCAAAGGGGGTGTCTCTTAAGAGTGCAATGGCAGAATTATTCGCAAAGACGACAGGTTGTTGTAAGGCTAAAGGCGGCTCTATGCACATGGGCGATATGGAGGCAGGGGCTATTCCTGCCATTGCCATAGTTGGCGGTGGTATACCTGTTGCCACCGGTGCAGCGCTGGCATTTAAGATGAAGAGAACAAAACAGGTGGCAGCATGCTTTTTCGGGGATGGTGCTGCAAATGAGGGTGCATTCCATGAGGCACTCAACATGGGTGCAATATGGAACCTGCCGATAGTCTACGTATGTGAGAATAACCTATATGGTGCCTCAACCCATATATCCAAGGTGATGAAGCTCAAGGATATTGCCACCCGTGCAACTGCCTATGGAATGGAAGGTGTAATAACAGATGGGAATGACGTCCTGGCCGTATATGAGACTGTAAGTGAGGCAGTAGAAAAGGCACGAAATGGCGGAGGGCCCACATTAGTTGAATGCAAGACCTATCGCAGAGGAGGTCATTCCAGGACAGATGGCAATATCTACAGGAATAAAGAGGAAGAGAAGGAATGGCTCGCAAAAGACCCTATACCGAGGATGAAAGAGTACCTGATAAGTAATAAGATACTGACTGAGGCTAAGTCAAAGGAGATAGAGCAGAAGAAAGAGAAAGAAATAGACGATGCAGTGGAGTTTGCGAAGTCAAGCCCTTCGCCGAGACAAGAGGATGCATTAGAGGATGTATTTGCTTAATATTGGATTTAATTAGGGAGGTCTAACGGGATGAAGAAGATGTATATAACAGAGGCGTTGAGAGAGGCAATAAGGGAAGAGATGAGGAGGGATGAGACTGTATTTTGTATAGGAGAGGATATAGGTATAGAAGGCGGATTTGGCGGTGCATTTACAGTAACACTTGATTTATGGAAGGAATTCGGTCATGAACGCATATTGGATACCCCGATCTCAGAGCTTGGACTGACAGGGGTTGCAGTAGGTGCTGCTTTGATGGGTATGAGACCGATAGCAGACGTCCGGTATTGCGATTTTCTATTC
>CAYVEO010000011.1:33350-51598 GCA_964449965.1 uncultured Planctomycetia bacterium | reverse complement strand
GGACATGCTACCTTAAGCCCTGGCACATGAACAAAATAGGACTCTACTGATTGTGCATGCTGGGCTCCTCTTGTCGTAGCACCTACAGGTGCTCTCATCACCATAGGCACCTTTAATTTCCCTCCTGACATATATCTCATCTTAGCTGCCTCATTCACGAGTTGGTCCATTGCACAGAATAGAAAGTCGCAATACTGGACGTCTGCTATCGGCCTCATACCCATCAAAGCGGCACCTACTGCAACCCCTGTCAAACCAAGTTCTGAGATTGGGGTATCCAATATGCGTTCATGGCCGAATTCTTTCCATAAATCAAGTGTTACTGTAAATGCACCGCCAAATCCGCCCTCTATCCCTATATCCTCTCCTATACAAAATACAGTCTCATCCCTCCTCATCTCTTCCCTTATTGCTTCTCTTAATGCTTCTGTTATATACATCTTCTTCATCCCGTTAGACCTCCCTATATTGTAGTTGCCGAGCTTGCTCGGCCTAATTTAATCCAATATTAAGCAAATACATCCTCTAATGCATCCTCTTGTCTCGGCGAAGGGCTTGACTTCGCAAACTCCACTGCATCATCTATTTCTTTCTCCTTCTTCTGCTCCATCTCTTTTGACTTAGCCTCAGTCAGTATCTTATTACTTAGCAAGTACTCCTTCATCCTCGGTATAGGGTCTTTTGCGAGCCATTCCTTCTCTTCCTCTTTATCCCTGTAGATATTACCGTCTGTCCTTGAATGACCGCCTCTGCGATAGGTCTTGCATTCAACTAATGTGGGTCCTCCACCGCTTCGTGCCTTTTCTACTGCCTTCCGGACAGTCTCATATACGGATAGGACGTCATTTCCATCTGTTATTACACCTTCCATTCCATAGGCAGTTGCACGGGTGGCAATATCCTTGAGCTTCATCACCTTGGATATATGGGTTGAGGCACCATATAGGTTATTCTCACATACGTAGACTATCGGCAGGTTCCATATTGCACCCATGTTGAGTGCCTCATGGAATGCACCCTCATTTGCAGCACCATCCCCGAAAAAGCATGCTGCCACCTGTTTTGTCTTTTTCATCTTAAATGCCAGTGCTGCCCCGGTGGCAACAGGTATTCCGCCGCCAACTATGGCGATGGCAGGGACAGCCCCTGCCTCCATATCGCCCATGTGCATAGAGCCGCCTTTTGCCTTGCAGCAGCCTGTAGTCTTTGCAAATAATTCTGCCATTGCACTCTTAAGAGACACCCCCTTTGCCAAAGCATGTCCGTGAGGGCGATGAGTGCTCGTTATCACGTCATCTTTATTAAGATTTGCGCATACACCTGCAGCGACTGCCTCCTGTCCAGGATAGAGATGGATCGTCCCCGGCATCTCACCCTGCAAGAATAGATAATATATCTTTTCTTCAAACTGCCTTATCTCAATCATCTTCTCATACATCCAGATAAGTTTCTCTTTTGCTATCTCCATATCCACATCCTTTCTATTTCCTAAAATTCCATATCATTCAATACCCGTCTGCCGAGTTTTAAGGGGACCAATACAGTGATAAGACTTAATACAAATACTGACAAAAGAAGCACGAACATATCCAACCTATTTATAAATCTACCTGCCTCTCCCTGCATGTAGAAATGGAGCGGCAACGACTCAATATGACATAGATTTATTTATCCTACGTGAATTAAGAACCCTATGTGCTATCCAATAGTAAATAACACACTATCTTATCATTGCTCTTACTGCTTTGATTATACTTATCTTATCAGGCAAAGCCTCTCCCTCTAAATTGGGTGCATAGGGAATAGGTATATCCCTGCAAGCTACTCTCACCATTGGGGCATCTAAGTAATCAAATACATGTTCATTTATACAAAATCCTATCTCTGCCCCTACCCCTCCTGTTTTACAGTCTTCTTCTACTATTATTACTCTATGGGTTTTCTTGACAGATTCTACTATCGTCTCAATATCTAACGGATTGAGACTGCGTAAATCTATTACTTCTACACTGGTCCCCGTTTCTTCTAATTCATCTGCTGCTTCTTTTGAAACATGTACCATCCTTGAGTAGGTAATAATTGTAACATCTTTTCCAGTATGCTTTATATCAGCCTGACCAAAAGGTATCAGGTATTCTACTGGAGGCACTTCTCCGGAAATCCCGTAGAGTGATTTGTGTTCAATAAAGACCACTGGGTCATTATCCCGTATGGCTGTCTTTAACAAACCTTTGGTATCATAAGGAGTGGACGGCATAACAACCTTTAAACCAGGCACATGGATAAACCACGCCTCTAAACTCTGGCTGTGCTGGGCTGCTGAAGACCTTCCTGCACCACCCTGTGTCCTTATTACTAATGGTAATTCTATCTGTCCTGCCGACATATACCGTGCCTTTGCTATCTGATTGACAACCTGATCCATACACAGCGTCATAAAGTCAATATACATTATCTCTGCTATAGGCCTTAACCCAGCCATTGCTGCTCCCATTGCTACGCCTGCAATTGCAGATTCAGAGATGGGCGTGTCCATAATCCTTGAGTCTCCAAACTCTTCATATAATCTTTTTGTAGCCTTATACGGACCTCCATGTAACCCTATATCTTCTCCAAGCAGAAAAACACCTCCGTCCCTTCGCATCTCTTCCTGCATCGCTTCCTGGATTGCTTCCCTATACGTTAATAATCTGTTCATAATCTTCCCTTAATCTTACATAGACATCTCTTTCTAACTCATCCAATTCAGGGATAGGGCTGTTAGATGCAAAATCAACTGCCTTGTTAATTGAGCGTTCTGTATCCTTTTCTATATCTTCAATCTCTGCTTTGGTTACAAGGTTATCTTTTAGCAGATATTCCTTGAGTCTTACTATGGGGTCTTTTTGTTTCCACTCTTCTACCTCTTCCTTGCTCCTGTATTCACTGCCATCGTCTCTTGAGTGTCCATGGAATCTATAGGTCTTGCACTCAACGAGACATGGACCACTGCCATTCTTTATATGACTGATGCATTCCTCAGCAACTTTTCTCACTGCAAGAACATCCATCCCATCCACTACTATACCTTCCATGCCATACGCACTTGCACGCTCTGCTATGTTCTTTATCGGGAACCCCTTTTTAAAGTGTGTTGTATATGCATAGACATTATTTTCGCATACATATATTATAGGTAGTCTCCAGAGTGATGCTATATTCAAGGATTCATGAAATACCCCCTGATTTGCCGCCCCATCTCCAAAGAAACAGACTACTACTTTATCTTCCTTTTTCTTTTTTATTGCCAGTCCCAGTCCTGTTGCTATAGGAATCCCTCCTCCTACTATACCGTTTGCCCCCATAAATCCATGTGTAATATCTACTATGTGCATTGAACCTGCCTTGCCTCTACAATATCCTGTCACTCTACCAAAGATTTCTGCCATCATCTTGTTCGGATTCAATCCTTTAGCGATAGCATGTCCATGTGACCTGTGTGTTCCTACTACATAGTCATATTCCTTTAATGCAGAACATATACCAACTGCTACTGCCTCCTGTCCTATACATAAGTGAATAAATCCGAATATTTTCCCCTCACCATACATCCGGAGTACCTTCTCTTCAAAATATCTTATCTTTACCATCGTGGAATACATGTTAAGTAGTTCATTTATTCCCAGAGAATTTCCCATGTTTAACTCACCCCTCTGTATGTTGTTCTGTACAAGTGGGGGCATCTGGATTACCTGGCCCGAAGTGTTTCAACATAACCAAATTCTCATATTTGCTGGTGTTTTCTATTCTCAGCTGTCTGGCTGCTGCGTATGTCACGAAGAGCTCATCCGCAGTCATTTCTCCTGCATGAATCAAAGTAGGACTTTCTACCTCTAAACTCCCGACTCTTCCATGCCCCTGGACGACAATCAGCCCATATGCAGATTGGTCCCTAATTGTAACAGTCTTGCCAGGCAAGACAGTCAACTCTTTGGCGCTGTAGTATTCGCTGCCGTAGATAACCCATTTCTCAACGTACCCTCCTGCCTGCATGGAGTTAAGACGGTCAGCCAGTTTCGGTTCAACATAGTAGTGTTTCACAAATTCAGGATCTACATTCTTTTCCCAGTCAAGCATGCTGATTATGTAGTCTAGATCATGGTGGAGTTCTGCTGGCACATCCTTGACAACCAAATCCCATGGAATTGGCCTGCTTTCGATCATAGACTGAAAAATACTAAAAACATCCGAGCTCCTCTGCACTTCATAGGTCAGCAAAGTGCCTGGAGCATGCAGAATCCCAGCAGGGAGATTCCAACCGGTCCCAGGTATGAGCGCATAAGCTTTTGAGTAATTTAAAATCCCATTATCTCCCTGATTCCACTTCTTTAAACAATTCTTAATGTCTTCTTTCGTCGTGCCAGGTTGTAAGCCAAAAAAAGTGTAGGGGAAACTGTTCACGATGAAGTTAAGCTGAGGAGGAAAATAATAGGACTCTGGTTTTCCGATAGCCCCCACCTTCTCGGCATGCTCGTCCATCTGGTGGATATGATGGGGTATGAGTCCTTGGTAATCAAAGAATTTAGTCAGCACATTCCATCCCCCATGTTTACTAAAAGCATCTTCTCCTAGTAATCTTCCACCCATTAATTCGATACCGTCTCTGAGAAGAACCCTCTCAGTCTTACTCCCCATCTCAGCCACAACGTAACTTAGTCCCTGGTCTTCCGGTGTCCCTGGCCCATTGTCTGCCATGGTCGTCGAAGATAGCCATCTCTCACCAACTCCGCCATGCTCAGGGTCAATAGCGTAGAGATCTTGCGTAGCCAATTTCAATCTCCGTCCTGGAAACAGGAATGACCGAGGCACCCAGGCAGGAAACAATCTAAGAATGCCCTTTCCTCTTTCCAAAGCTCTCTCCATTATATCCTTTTTCTTTGTTTCCAGCATTTTGGGCTCCTTTCTTGTATCCCGTATCACCACATGTTATCTTGCTTATTCTACAGTTCGAAGTGCCAGTCTGACACAACTGCACGATCAGCGGCAGGAAGTAAAGACTGCGAATATCATCACTCGTTTCTTAAATAATGATTTCATAGACATCATGATTATTATCCAAGGGCAGTTCGGCTGAAAACTGCACTACAAGAAAATCTGATTTACTATTGTAAGACTATATCATGCCCTCTATGGTTTGACTAAGACCCTGAGTCTAGGCGGCCTGCGGGCAACGTCCATAGCCGCATTTATATCCTTCAAACTAAACCGATGACTGATATATTTGCTCATATCTATCCGCCCTGTCTCTATGAATTCAAGCGCTTTTCTGACATGTCTGGGGGCAGAATTACTCGAACCTACAACCATAAGCTCTTTGTAATGAATCAAGTTAGTATCTAACTCCACCAAGCTATTATCCCTGGGCAGACCTCCAAAAAAATTTATCGCACCATGTTTGCCAGTCAATTCCAATGCCTGTTTTTGGGCCTCTGGTGATGAGCAGGCAGTGATTACTATATCAGAGCCTCGACCTTTTGTTATTTCCATGATCTCTTCCTTTATGTCCACCACCTCACTTGTATCAAAACAATAGTCTGCACCTGACACAGCAGCAATTTTAACCTGCTCTGTAGATCTGCCGAGTAGAACCGTGGTCCCTGCCCCATAAATCCGCGCCAACTCCACAAGCAAACAACCTACTGCCCCTGTGCCTATGACAACCACCACGTAGCCTTCTCTCACCGGAGTCAATTCAAAACAATTAACTGCACAGGAGAGCGGTTCAGTAAGCGAGGCGACCTCCAGGTTTTGCGCAGATTTCAGTTTTATAACACAGCCGCTTCTTACTGCCCTCTCGTCAATAGCAACGTATTCGGCAAAGGCTCCATCACAGTGAAAACTAATGATCTTGACATTATCGCAGACCTCATGGTAGCCGCGACGACAGCTTTCGCAGTCAAGGCACGGGACGGTCACAGCAACTACAACCGCATCTCCCACGCATATACCTTCCATGTTCCCTCCCATCTCAGCCACGGTTCCCGAAAACTCATGACCAATTACACGTGGTAACGTCATCTGCATCTTTTTACCACCTTCCAGTTTCAAGTTTTGCCTGCCCATTATCTTGTGATCTGTTCCGCATATGGCGCAGGCTGCAACTTTAACCACAAGCCCGTTCTTGGGACATTTTGGAGCAGGTATTTCATTCAGTTCAAAATATTCTTTTCCTGTAAATTGAGCGGCTAACATGCGCGTTCCTCCTTGCACTTTAATTTATCCATGGCTTTTCTTATATCAGCCGAGCCGAATATGACTGTACCTGCGGCAACAACATTAGCCCCGGTTGATTTTACTTCCTTAACTGTGACCTTATCAATACCACCATCAACTCCAATGCCTCCAGTAAATGCGTTCCTAAGTTCCTTTATCTTGGACAATATCTCGCGTTTAAATTCCTGTCCGCTAAATGCCGGATCAACTGCCATCAAAAGGACTGCATTTATATTGTGCCTGATATAACTA
Organism: uncultured Planctomycetia bacterium; assembly: GCA_964449965.1. Lineage (GTDB taxonomy): Bacteria > Omnitrophota > Gorgyraeia > CAYVEO01 > CAYVEO01 > CAYVEO01. The sequence continues at coordinate 45,094 of CAYVEO010000011.1, read as the reverse complement.
TACTTAAGAAGCTACTTCAACCTATTCAGTGGGGTATCAGGATTAAGGGAGACCGCCACCTTTCTGTTCATGCGTTTGACTAACGAAATAACTTCGTCCAGGGACGCAGGCACTTCTAAATAAAATGTTATAAGATCAGCACCGGCTTTTATCTTTAATAATCAACAACTCAGCAATCAGCCGTGATTTTTGGTTGTTGCCAACATGTTAGGTTTGGACTAAGTCCTGACTCTACCTATCGTGTTCGCGACTAAAGTCGCTTCTAATAGGTTAGTATGGTCAGCTATGCCTTTCCCAGCAATATCAAAAGCTGTCCCATGGCCTACAGAAGTCCGAATTATAGGCAGACCCACCAATACAGTGACTATATTCTTGAAACCTAACAACTTCATGGCTGTTGTTCCATGGTCATGATACATAGATATTACTGCGTCATATCTACCTTCCCTTGCCATTATAAATACTGTGTCAGGTGGAATAGGTCCTATCGCTGTTATCCTTTCGGCTTGAGCCTGTTTAATAGCCGGCGCGATTTCTTGTATCTCTTCCTGCCCTAATAATCCTCCATCACCAGCATGAGGATTCAAACCCGAGACTGCTATTTTGGGTTCTTTTAATCCCTGTCTAATCAGTGCCTTATTAGCCAATTTTATGATTGTATATACCCGATTCTTATCTATCTTATTGACTACCTCTTTCAAAGGGAGGTGATTTGTTACAAAGAACAGACGCACGTTTCCTGACATTAACATCATGGTGTAATTTTTTACTTTACACATCTCGGCGAAAATCTCAGCCTGCCCTTCATAATTATATCCTGCCGCATGCATAGCCTCTTTATTAACAGGCGCTGAGGTAGTGGCGTGAATTTTTCCTTCCAGTGCTAACTGACAAGCCGTTTTCACATAGGTAACTGATGCCTCTCCACATTTTGGATCAACTTTACCTATTTTTACATTATATCCTTTCAGAACAGGAATTTCCAGAATGTCCATTGTACCTTCCTCAAATCTTGCCTCGTTTATTTCCTCAATGAGATGGAGCTTTAACTTTGTCTTCGCCAGAGATATGGCATTTTCCATTATCTTACTGTCCCCTATCACCAATGGTGAAGAGTGTTCCCACAGTTTTCTTTCTGCAAATACCTTTGCTACAACCTCTGGACCTATCCCTGCGGCATCACCCATGGTAATTCCCAGGATAGGTTTCTTTATGGGCATATTACATCTCAAAGATAATTTTAACTATGTTTCTTCTGACATTTCTATCAAGTATAGTTGCGTAATCATCAAGTGGAATCTTATGAATCAATTTTTCATAAGGGAAAGTATGTTCTGCCAGTAACCTTGCGGCATAGGCTAAATTTTGGCTTGATGGATATGCATAATGACCTAAAATTTCAATCTCATTTCGGCAGATTAAATGAGGGTCTATCTCAGCCATGCCTACATCTGCAAGATGCCCTACTTCAAATAGTATTCCACCACGGCGTAAGAGTTTTATCCCTTCTTTCAAAACCTTTGGAACACCACACGCCTCTATCACAATATCAGCTCCAATGCCCTCTGTTAACTCTTTAACGTATCCAATACAGTCTGGGGTTACTGAAGTATTTATAATGTGGCTAACTCCAAACTCCTTGCTCAATGACAATCTCTTCTCAATTAAATCAAGCATGACAATCTTTTCTGCACCGGCTAAAGAAAAGGCTGATGCCATTAATATACCGATTGTTCCAGCACCATAAATTATAACACAGCAGTTAACCCTGAATCCATCGCCTGTAATCCAGTCATGTTCGCGCCGGAAACGGTCAACCAACCCTACAGCACAAGCAAATGGCTCACTCAGGACTGCTAAATCATCAGATAATCCTTCTGGTAGTTTTATTATCTCTGACCCCGGCAAAATATAGAGGTTCTCTGCCCATCCTCCAAATAGGTGCGGATGTTTATTACTTTGAAGCGAACTTCCATAAGTCTTTGCATTAAGACACATCTCCTGCCTCTGGGGCAAGTTCTGACAATAAAAGCAGTCGCCACACACAATCCGTGGATTAATCGTTACCCTGTCACCTTCGTTTAATCTGTTTCCACCTAAAGCCTTTATATGGCGATGTGCCTGGTCACCTATTTTATCTACAACCGCCACTATTTCATGCCCCGGGATTACCGGATACCTGAGACTACGCCTGCCCTCTATCCCCTGCAGGTCTGTCCCGCAGACCCCGGAGCGTATAACTTTGAGAAGTATGTTATCTTTAACCGGGTCTGGTGTGGGATAATCTATTAAATGTAACTTGCCAGGACTAATACACTCAACTGCTTTTGCCATTTTTAATTTAGTGGTTTATATCCAGTCCCTCTAACCTTTAACAATAGTTCCTGATTTAATACTGATTTCTCTATTGAATTCCCTGAGCAGGTCATATATCTTTAGATACCTCTGGTATTTTTCCTGATACTGATTGTGTTCACTTGCATCAGGCTCATATACCTTCTCAATCTTAATTAGTCTGTCAACTGCTTCCTGTGTTGATTTGAAGATGCCTGAGGCTTTGCCAGCCAATATGGCAGTCCCTAACGAAGCGGCCTCTGAGACCTTAAGGGATACTACAGGTTTGTCAAATACATCTGCTTTCATCTGAAGCCACTTCTTAGACTTTGCACCACCGCCTATAGCCCGTAGTTCTTTAATTTCTATCCCTGCCTCTTCCATCCGGTCAATATTTACATTCATCTCATAATTGATACTATCAATGACTGCACGTGCAAGATGCGGCTTTTTTGTCTCTAAGGTAAGTCCCAAGATTACGCCACGTGAGTTCGGGTCAAGATAAGGTGTGCCTGCTCCTACAAAATGTGGTAGGATAAAAAGGTCTTGTGGCTCATCTGACATTTCAGAAAGAATTATTTCATAAGGGTCTTGACCGGTTTTCATTGCTTTTTCTCTTTCTTCATAACAGAGCGTATCTCTATACCATCTCAATAATAGCCCACCTGTAAGGTTAAAGGCTATAGAACAGTAGTAATCTTCACAGGTATGTGGATAACAGCAATAGTTAAACTTAAGCATATCTTCATTCAAAATAGGCTTGGGAAATGCAGGACAGATTACATCTGATGTGCCGGTTGCATTCATAGCCATACCAGGGCTAACAATACCTGCACCTAATGCCCCGCATGGCTGGTCATGGCCTCCTGTAGCGGCAATTACTCTATTGTTAAAACCTGTCTCTTTAGCAACTTCTTCAGTCACTTTACCCACTGCAGTCCCTGAAGGATAAACAGAAGGCAGAAGCCTGCGTTCTATACCTGCCTTTTCAAGTATCTTATTGGACCATTCACGTTTTACCACATCAAATGCCATTGTCCTTGCGGCCAAGGAATAATCTGTAGCGGTCTCACTACTCAAACGGTATATAATGTAATCTTCCACACATAGAAATTTCCAGGTCTTCTGGAAGATTTCATGCTCGTTCTCTTTCAGCCACATTATCTTATTGATTGAATACATCGGATGTAGGGGCATCCCGGTGATAGAAAAGATTTTCTTTGCACCCATGTTTTGCCGCCACCAGTCACACTGGGGCTGGGTGCGGCTGTCAAATGTAATGATAAAATTATACAGTTCCTCACCATTTTCACTGATTGGTAAGACTGCTTCACCCTGACAAGAAATAGAGACTGCCTTAACAGGGTCTCTCCTTACCTTTGAATTTACCTCTCTTAGTATTTCACTCACTTTATCCCAGATTAAATGTGGCGAAATTTCAACCCAACCTGGCCTTGGATGACTCAAGGAATATTCACGGTATGCGCAGGAGAGTACCTGCCCTCCCTCATTAAAAACTATAGCCTTACAACCTGTAGTCCCTATGTCAAGTCCTAATAGACTCATCTCTTACTAAGATTTCTCCATGTCCTTACCAATTCTTTTATTTTCTCTTCTGCCATTTTAAAGTAAACTATACCCTTGTTTATATCCACATCTTTTCGTGTGGCAATGTGATATTTCTCATCAGGATAGGTAAATCCTAATGTCCCGTGATACCGAAGTGATTCTAATTCTGAGTGCCGCGGAATAGATTCATCCCGGTTTGAAATATAGGTTGGATTTATTTTATCGTTTAATATCTTTAAAGAGGCTAAAAGCAGGCATGCTTCTTTATAACTATTGTCTTTGCCATCAAATATACTGTGGTTAACTTTTTCACCTAAAAAGGTATACGGATTTACATAATAGATGGAAAGACCGTAACTTTGAAAGACATCATCCACCATCATCTTTATAAGCGCATCGTTACCTTTATGAATATTTAGTATTATTATCCTTCTGAATTTATTCTCAAGTAAAGATAGACAAATATCTTTTAAATAATCGTATAAAGCCTCTGCTCCTGGAGTGATTGTGCCTTTAAATCTTGCTGTATTAGGGCAGAAGCCATATGGCAAAACTGGTAAAGCCAATCCGTTTACCTTACAGGCAAAGGCATGAGCAAATGCCTGGGCAATCAACGAATCTGTCCCCAAAGGGAGTCCCTTACCATGAGATTCTATTGAACCCACAGGCAGAAGACATATCTTTTTTGCGCTCACATCCTTTGATGTCAGATAAAGATATTCATACCCCTGCAATTTCAAGTGCCTCTTCAACCGAGCCCCCTTCATGAATTATATGTTTCAAACCTTTAATTGCAGAGACCGGGTTATCTGCCTGCCAGACATTTCTGCCGTAAGTAACACCTTTTGCCCCAGCCTGGATTGCCTCATAAGTCATCTGGAAAACATCTTTAAGGGAAGGTAATTTGGGTCCTCCTGAAACAACTATATTTGAAGGAATCGCCTGCACTACCCTAGTAAAACTTTCTTTATCTCCTGTATAAAATGTCTTGATGATATCTACACCTAACTCTGCCCCTGCCCGAGCAGCATATTTTACATTCTCTTCTTTATACCAGTCTTCTTTTTTAATCAGGTTCCCTTTAGGATAAATGTGAGTGACTGTAGGCATACCAACCAGATTCGCCTGCCTGACAAATTCGCCTAACTGGCTGAGTAATTCTGGCTGATGGTCACCGCAGACAGTCGCACCAACAGATATTGCCTCTGCCCCTAACTTGACTGCCTCATCCACCCAGGCTACTGGTGTATCATAGGCAGGTTGATAAGGAGAAAATGTAGTTGCCTTGAGTATAAAAGGTATATATCCTGCATAAGGCCGGAATATCTTTTCTGCTGTGCCTTTTAACATAGTAATGGCGTCAGGCTTTGCCTCTACTACCTTTGCCATGGTTTTGTGAATATCATCTATACCTGGTATTACCCCCCAGCCTATGGCATGGTCAAGTGCAATCACAAGGATATTTCCAGACTTCGTATTAAACAGCCGTCTTATCCTGACTTCTTTTCCCAAGAACATATTTACTTCTCCTTTTAAGGTTTGACTATAACCTTAAGACTTCCTTTAGAATGCAGATAGCATATCTTTAATCTTTTACTTGAATCTTTTGAAACATTCTCTTATATGTCTTTGGTTGAACCGGGAAAGAGGTAATCTCACTTTTATGGCTTTTCTGGTAGATTCATAAGAAGCATCTATTACCTCAAGAGCCCTGTAACCCTCCCAACAGGAAATCTCCGGCTGTCTATCATTTAAGATACAATCCACAAAATAATCTATCTCTTTCTTAAAACTATTGAGATGTCCTGGATAGACTTCGTCTATCTCTTTTGGAATTTTAATCAGTATTTCTCGTCTTTTTTGGGTAAGAAGAAAAACCTTGCTGTCTTTCGGGTCATATGAACTGAATTGAAAACTTATCTGTCCGTCTTTCCCCATGATATTCCCCTGGATAAGGGAAGACCGCCTCTCCAAGTAACTGGAAAACAGGAATCCTGAGGCGCCATTTTTGAATTCAAATAGATTTACTGAATAGTCTTCTACTTCCCTTTCTGGTTCAATGATTTTATTTATCCCTGTTACAGAAGTGATTTCACCTGCCCAGTGGCACATGAGGTCAATTAAATGGCTGGCTAATTCCTTCAAAACCCCGCCGTCCTGTAATATGCTATGGCGCCAGTTTGGGCCTGGCCTGTATAAACCAAAGACAAAGTCTACATGGTATATCTTTCCGATTTTTGTTAGGAGTCTATCCACAGTCTCTACCGCTGGATGGAAACGCATCTGGAATCCTACCATTACCTTAGTCTTTGCAGACTGACACAATTCCAGGATTCTTCTGCATTCATGAATATCATTCGCAAGTGGTTTTTCGCAGAGGATGTGTTTGCCCATTTTTAGTGCCATCGTTATCTGACCCAGATGTTCGTGGGATGGTGTACATATACCTACTATATGAATATCTGACTCTTCAATCAATTCTTCCCAGGTATCAAAGACCTTAGCGGAACTAAAATTTTTTGCCAACTCTTCTGCCTTCTCTCTGGAACGATTATATAAAGCAACAACCTTACAGTGAGGGTTAGCAGAGAACCACCTGGCATATACTCTGCCCATCTTACCACAACCAAGAATTCCTACTTTTAATTTCTTCATAATCTCGGGCACCAAGATTTAACCAGAAGATTTTTCTTCATGCACAACTTACGTCAAGTATAATGATGCTGTTTTGAAGTTGTTAAAGACCAGTTCTTAAATTACCTTTATTACCTATTAAATCCAATCGGCTACGGTTTTACCTATATCGCAAGGTTACATAAAATTTTAGCAAAGTATTGCTATTAACTTGTGACGTCCTCTTCGTCCTTACGAACCAATCTCTATTACCGACATCGAATTAATATTTAAACGATCTATCATTACCTCCAAATATCCATTCTGTATATTGTGCTTCAAGTTTTCCCCTGAAAGTGGATCGTAAACTCTTTTGACCTTACCTATTCTCTCCAAATCAATCTTAACGGATATGTCTTTGAAAGTCATCTTTCCGAACCAATTCGGATCGCCAGAATAGTAGTTGTTCAGATGTAGGACGTATTCTCCGCCCCTCTTGTTTAAGACTACTTCTACGCCGGAAGACGCATCGGTTACGAGGATTTTTTGCGGGATCAGGCTTTCAATTATATTTCCAACGATGGTCCTCATAGATTGGTTGACTATACCCTTGCTTTGGGGAGACAGACCAATATAGACAGCTCTTCCTTTCTCATATTTATTCAACGTAATAAGGGGACGAACCCTTGTTTCGTCTGGGTGTGGCTGTCCCCAAAGTACAGTAGTGGCCTCGCTCAATTCGGTCTCAGGGGAGACAGACCAGCCCAAGACATCAGCTCCGTCCAAATCAATATCCAGGGGTTCAGTCTTTACCATAATGTAGTCCGCCCAGATACCTTGGGAGACCTTCTCATCTTCCAGACGCAGATAAGAGAACGAATTCCCCGAGGCTCCCCTAAATTTTATGCCTAAGACATCCGACAGGATAAAATCGCTTCTCTTTCTACCGTTTTCGTCTATAAGACCGGTTTGACTCGTCACCAAAAGATTTCCACCCGATTTGACATAGTTCCTCAATCTTTGCGCATCTTCGTCGCTTAAGGTCTTCTGATCGCCTATCGCTATTAAAGAATATTTACTCATATCGAAAGTGCCACTGACGATGTCAAATTGAATATGCCTGCCTATCATAATATCGGATATTGACTCCGCGCCATCCGTTATCTCCCTTCTAAACTGAGGCGACATTAAAGGTTTGACGCCTATCAACACTGCCGCATCGCTTACTCCCTCTTGGTTTGCTATGTGTCCTTCTATCTCTTCTATCCACTTGAAAACTTCCTTTATAGTAGAAAACTGAGCGGATCCCGATTCTCCTGTGGTGTATGGGATATGACCGAAGGTCATGGTTCCGCCGTGAGAAAGGACGATAGCAGATTCTAATTTCATCAGATCCGGCGGCTTGACAGTCAGGTCGCACCAGAAATCTAATGCGTTGGACGTAAGTACCTCAAAAGGTTTAGATCTCGACTTACCCCATCTGGATATAAAGCTCTGTCTTGCGTAATTTGGAGCGGATCCTTCAATAGAGATTATATCACTTATATCTATGGGGTCGCCCAGAGAACCTGCCGCGTTGTAAGTCAGTATTGCATCGGGATTTTTATCTCTGAGGAGTCTTTGACACCTCTCCAAAAATACCCTGTGAACCTCATTTCTAAATTTGAAAAACTCTACTTTGTCTTCAATAGAGGGGGCCCTCGGTATATTCCGTCCCAATTTCTCCCTGAACGATTTTGTGCAAGCAGGGCAGTAGCAAGGGACATCAAGGGATTGAACCATATAGATGCTTTCGGGGACTTCGTAACCTATAGGTATACAGTCGAGCCAAAGACCGTCGATGTCGTAATTGTGGACGAGTTGTTGTAGTTGCTTTAAAGCATAATCGCCGTATCCGGAGTTTAGACATGTCCACTCGAAAGGATAAGTCCTCCTTATCTTTCCGTTTTTGTCTATGCTCGTCCAGTGGGGATGGTTTCCCGTAGCATACATATCCCACCCGATGCTGAAGTAGGCTATCATCTTAATTTTCAACTTTTTGGTCTGCTCCAAAAGTTCTCCGAGTATATCCCTTGGGTACTTGGATCCCAAACTGGAGTTGTAATAACAACATCCGTAATGGTCCTTACAGTACAGTTCTATACAATCTACTCCTGCATCCTTCAAATTACGGGAGAGTTTAAGAGCATCAAACTTCTCACCTCTGTCTTTGACCCATTCAGGTGAGACATAGATTATATGTACCTTTCTGAAAGAATTGTCGAACCAATTAGTCATGGTTACCTTTCTGGCTTATTGCCTTTTAAAATCTAACTGACTATGGGTTTATTTCAAGAGGGCTGCGTGATTTTGGCATGCAACAAAGCAGTGACCTTTGATTAGTCGCAATAATATACGGTTTTATCTAATTTCTGCAACAACCTCATCAACCAGAGTTTCGCCTTGTAATAACTTTAGAATTACTTTTCCTTTGTGTCCGAAGGTTTGTACCACGTCCAACTCTACCTTACCATCTCTCAGTTCAATCTTCTTGCCCTCCCCAGTCCCAGTATCACTTGTATCAATGTCTGAGAATACAATCAGCATTGTATTCGCTAAAGGTTGCTTAAGTGATATACTCAGTCTATTTTCAACTTGTTCAAGATTGATAAGTTCCGGAAATTGGCCGATACATACTACTTCATTGGCATTGATTTCAAAGGACAGACTATCTTTCTTGCCAGATTGCTTCGGAACAATCTGGTTGTCGTTTAATAATTCTATATAGTGATAACCCATCTTCGGTTCAACCTCAAGCATTTCTCCTATCGTCGGCTTATTGCTCTTATTGTAAACGGTATAGACTATTTTGGTAGATGTTGGAAATTTGTTAGCCAGTATCTGTTTAATCTTGGTTTCTATCAAAGGTTCAGGGTTGAGTGAAGCAAAGGCATCTCCATTTTCCTTAAGCACCTGGCCGGCTTTTCCCAAGCCGCCCATCCTTCCTATTCCATTAAAGAAACAACGCCTCACCTGGTCACTTGATTCTCCATATTCGGCTAATTTAAATTCCGGGAAACAGAACCGGAAATAATTAAGGCTATTCCCGTCGTAATACTTTTCCGCAAAGGGAAACCCTTCTTGCCAGAACGTCTGAGACCAAGAACCATCAAAAAATTGAGAAAAGTAATCACTCCCAGCGTGCTCTGTCATTAAGACCGCCTCTGATTTTTTATTAACAATGGCATTTCGGGCGTCAATAATGTGTTGAGTCATGAGTTCGTAAGAAACAGGAAACTTATCCTTCTGGTAATGGGTATGTCCCGGATTGTAACAGGGATAGGTGAGTGGAAGCTCATCAAGATATATCCCATCCATGCCTGTCTCCTCAATAATACGTCCACAGGTATTTGCAATATATTCTGCCCAAGCACTGGGCTCGTAAAAACATGCAAGCCATTGGTCACCTTCAGCACCATGGTAACCATATTTCCCTGGCTCATACATAGCCGCCCATTTCTCTCCATAAGCCTTTCCGATATTTGTTTCTTTCCAGCAGAAACGGTGGTTGATATAAACTGTAAAACGTATATCTTTTTCTTGTATTTTTTTAATCTCTTCTTTGAATACCTTAAGACCACCCCGTTTCTGGTGATAGTTAAAGTCTCCAGGGCGGTATCTCGCGAACTGGGAATAATTTAAATTAGGCCGTTCTTCATAATCATCCCAGAAAGACCACTGAAGTATATGTTCAGAACCTTTGAGGTTTTCACTGGTAATATATTTTTTCTCTTTCTCAGAGTAAAAAATATGTGGCTGCCCGATAATATAATTGAAGCAGTTTTTGAACCATTGCGGCGTATCCACGTGCTTATACCAAGTATGCGCCCAGGCAGAGTAGTCACGCAAGGCTTCTTTCCAGTCGCCACGATAGATACTTATGACCGTTTCTGGCAGTATATATTCCCTGCCAGGCTGGATTTCTCTTTCCGGGTAATAGTAAGCCAATCCTGTCCCTTCTTCAAAATCAAAGACGCCTCTTTTCGGCATTTCAAGCAGCAATACTATCTCTGCCTGCCTGATAACCGTCTCTGATGTAGGAGATGATTTTTTCAACATCAGCCCTTTAAACCCACCGGTCTTGTCTTTTGGATAGACGTAAAGTCCTGTTCCAGAAAACGGGTTAAAGAGACTTATTACCTGCATCCATGCACAGTTACCATACTCCTCGGTATGTTCGCAGTCAATACTGCCAACAATTCCACTGCGCCATGGATAAAAATAATGAGTATTTTCTAAATTTTTATCTATAGCAACCCTTGCTAAAACAGGGAAGATGGGTTGTAATTTTATTGTATCATTGGACTGGTTTTTAATGCTAAGGGAAAATAGTATCTGTGGACTGTTGTCTGAGGTGATAGTTAAAACAGCATCTATACTTTTGCTCGCACAGGTAAGAAACACTTTTACACTTTTGTCATTGCCTTGCTCACTTAACTTAATCTCAGTGACCGTAAAATCTGTTGAGTAAAGACAAATCCTCTTTACAAAAATCTGAAAGAGAGATGAAGTATCATCCGAAAGGAGATAATCCGATTCCGCAGCCTTATTAAACATCTTGCTCCATTGTAAGCCTTTAACCGAGGATATTTCGCAGAGGTAATGCCTATTTTCAATTATAATAGAACCTTCTATTATCCGGATGTGTGTCTGTTCAGGAGTATCAAGCTGTGCCGTGAAACCAGCAACAACTGTAAATAAACCGTACAGCAGAAAGATTGCGATTTTTATCACATTATTTATTGTCATTTCTTCGGTTCACCTTTTATGGTAACCCACTCTATCTCCATATCAGCAGGCTCCTTAGCAGTATCAAGGGTATAGGCGCCTAAGAAAACTGGCATACCAACCTCGGGCATCACTTCTGTATCCTGCGTCTTGTAAACAGATTCTCCATCAAAGAAAAATTCTATCCTGTCGCTTGCCCAGACGATTTTGATATTATACCAACGGTTTTGTTCCAAATCAACAGCACGTTCGCGGATTAATTTTCCACGATCTTTAGTAGTAGATGCGAAACAGCGGGTATCCTGAATTGTTATCCAGCAGACATTGTAACCCCAGGGAGCAATACTCTGGAAACCTAAATAGTAAAAAATAGTTGAATCGCTGCTAAATTTGTTGAACTTAACCTTGGTTTCAAAGGTGACAAACTGAAAATTTTTTGTTGAAGTAATAAATGCTATGCC
>CAYVEO010000011.1:0-33288 GCA_964449965.1 uncultured Planctomycetia bacterium | reverse complement strand
ATTAGTTTCCCTTCCTGTACGGTTACCCCTTTTGCAGGTTGAGGACCCCATTTTTTTATGTCATAACTATCAAAGTCATCGCTGAAAAGTATTTCCTCTGCAGCCCTGCAAACATCAACGACTGTTAAAAATATAACTACCAGACTCAACAACATCAACAATATCTTTTTTCCCACGACGCCCTCCTTTTTCTTTACAAAAATTGTTTTTACTAATTTTCTGGTTTCATTTCTGAGTTGTAAGATAGGTTATCACCTCATCCATCAGATAACCCTCGCTGAACAATTTAACAATTATCTTTGTGTCCTTCGGACAATCCTCTGCATTCAAAACCGCAACTTGGTTTATTAGGGGTATCAGACGACCACCTGCAATACCTTTACCAGCATCATTGTCAAAGTATACCTCTATCCTTGGAGATTTTATCTTATTTTTAAGCCTGATAACTATCTGGGTACTCTTATGCTCAACTTTTAAAATTTCTTGTAATTGGGCGGCTGCCGCCACCTCATTAGGGGCCACGCTGAAAGAAAGAAGTGCTTCTCTGCTGTCTAACATAAAAGGGACCTCTTCGTCATAGAGTAATTCTACATAGTGGGAATCTACCATATGAGGAACCGCAATAAGTTCTCCCTTAACCAAAGAAGAGTTTTTGTTGTAGATAGTGTAGATTACTTTGTTTTTTAACGGGAATTTGTTAGCGTAGAGGTAATCAACCTTCGTCGGGACAAGGGGCACTGGGTCTAATGTTGCAAAAACGTCTCCACTCTCGCGTAAAACCTTGCCGGTTCTCGCCAGATAATAAACTTCGGCTTCATCTTTCAGGTCGCTACGTTCAAAGCAGACTGCATTGAAAAACGAAGTTTTAGCCCCGTCCTCAAAAGTTTGCCCCCAGTTATATAGTTTGAATTCCGGGAAAAGGAATCGGAAGAAAATCAGGTCATAAACATTAAGGGCTTTTTTATCCTCGTAATCTGCAAATCTCCATTCAAATTGCTGGGCAGTGGAACCATCGTAGAACTGGGTAAGATAGTCGGATGCCGCATGTTCGGTATAGACGCATGCCTCTGGATTTTCCCTCCGTACCGCGATTACCACTTTCTTTAGAAAATTAGCCCATTCTTTCGCTGGAACCGTGCTTTCTAAGGTACCGTTGTAGTGCTTGTGTCCAGCATTAAAACAAGGGTACATTATTGCACCGCGGTCAAGCCGGACACCGTCTGCGCCGGTCTCTTTAATAATCGTAGCGAACCTCTTGGCTATATAATCCTGCCAGCCTTCTTCATACGGGCAGACAACCCAGCCATCTTCAGGTTCAACGCAGTAATCCCGGTTGTAAACCCCTGGTGCATCCGTATCTTTCCCGCACAGGGTGACCTCCATGTAAAGCCGGATTCTTGAACCTTTATCCTGACATTTTTTGATTTCTTCAACTATTGCTTTTAATCCGCCTCTGTCTTCAGGATAGTAGTAGTCGCCCATCCAACTTTTCATTGCCACCCTTGCCCAAGGGATATTCGGGTCTTTGCAGTAATTCCACCAATAAGCCCATTCCATAAGATGGTCTTCCCTGTCAGGTCTAATAAATTCGGTGGCGATATATCGGTTCTCTTTGGTAGAGTAATAACCCTGTTCAAAACCAGAATTCCCCCCTCCGTCATGAACCGAGATATTGTTGAAATACCTATTAAGCCATTCAGGACTTTTAGTGTGGCGATACCAAGTGCGCGACCATTTTTTGTATTGGTCAAGTGCATAACGCCAATCTCCGGAATGTATGGCAACAATAACTTGAGGTAAAGATATGCTCTTACCGGGAGCAATCTCTTTTTCCATCTGTGTTACAGCCATTACAATTCCCGGGTTAAGACTATTAATCATATCTCCCGGGTCAAGTTGTTTGAGGGAAATCTGATTATGTGGAATCGGTTCGTAATTCAATTTTTCAACTTTTCTCAAGGTCATCACCTTCAAACCACCAGTCTTATCCTCCACCCATGTGCTAATGCCACCACTAGTTTCAGGGTTGAAAACACTCATTACCTGCATCCAGCAATAGCTTCCATATTCTTCTCGTAAATCGTAAGGGGCGTTACCGCACCACCCTCCTTGGTATGGGTAAAAGTAGTAACTTTCTTCTGAAGAACCTATCAGCACATTTTCTAACAAAGGGAAGGTTGGGGTGAAAGTCAATTTTTTAGAACCACTGTTTTTGACGACAAATTCAAACTTTATATTTGGTGAATTATCAACTATTGCAGTTAAAACTATTTCAACCTTCGGTTCCTGCAACTCTAAAAAGAGTTTGAGAGCCTTCTGGTTTTTTCCCCAGGAGTCTATTTCTTTATTGACAACTGTGAAATCGCGAGAATCCAGCCTTTTGCCGTTTACCATTGCCATGAAGACCCTACTGCCGGAAGGAGTAAAACAATCAATTCTGTTATACTTATTCAATGCCCCACTGATAGAAAGCCCTTTTTTCAACGATAAAAAAACAGCGTAGTGTTTGTTTTCCATAAGAACCTTCTCCTCGCTTTGGTCCATTGATAATGAAATATTTGGGACTACATCAGGCAGGCAAATCTCCTGAGGATAAAGGTCGCTGTTTTTAGGCAGATGGACATTTGTAGTAGGCCTTGAAGAGAAAATCTTTTCTTCTCCGAATATCTTTACATAATCAACCTGCATTCCGATATAACCACCGTCGCTGGCATAGATATCAAAGACAGCTGGCATAAAGTTATCAGGGATTGCCCGCGGGTCATTAGAATAACCGATGCTTTTTCCATCTACAAAAAATTCCACTATCTCCCGAGACCAGAATATTTTAATCTCATACCAGCGTCCAGGTAAGAAACCACTTTGTGAAGCGACATTGAACAACTGACCGCCTTTTTTCTTGGATTGCAATATGAGTGTATCTCCACTACTTACAATCCAACAGTTCGTTTGCCCCCAGTCTTTACGATTGAAAAATCCAAAATAGTAATAACGGTTGGTAAAATCTTTGGTCACTAACTTTATCCTTGTTTCAAGAGTGACGTAGCGAAAATAATCAAACGAAGTAAGCCGGGCACTCGGGCTGGCATGTTTATCTGCTAAAATATCGTGTACCCTTCCGATATTCATTACAGAATCGGTAGCTACAAAAGATTCGGGTTTATCCACCTTCCACATATTGGAATTAAAATTGGCAAAATCATCATCTAAGAGCACTTGCCCAGCAAAGAGTGGACAAGAGATTACTCCACAGAAAAAACTATAAACCAAGAAAAGTTTAATCCTCTTACCCATTTCTCCTCCTATTAACTTATCCATTTCTCCTCCTATTAAATATCGTCAACTAAATACTTTACCAGATTGTTGATAAGATCTTGTTTGGTCATCATAGATGTATAATGTCTGTATCAAACCTTTAGAGACCATGTGTCTGAAGCCTGATCATAAATATATCCTTAGGAGCGTACACAAACAAATAAAAGTTTACATTGGTTCCAAATCTTATCCTTGGGCTACAGGGTTTTATTTCAACTTTCTTTTCCATCACAAACTTTTTGATTTCCTGCCTTCCAGAGTTTAACTATACGAGAATCAGAATTAATCTCTACATCATCCATGGTGAGTGGGAAGTTATTTTTTACTGAGTTATGCAGAACGCTACCTTTGGCCAGACCAAACGGGAAAAAACCCTCTTTTTGGGCAACAATTTTCTTTTCAATTAACCCATAAAGGTCATAGCCTCCAACCCCATCTAAAATTTCACCCCTTTTTAAATCTCGCTTGGCTACTGCTATTACTTCTGAAGTTGGAACATCTAAGGAAACAATGTCTACTTGCCCCTTACGGGTGACATTGTAAATAGAAAGGGGGATATCTAAAAACCAGTTGTGGAATGGCTGGTAATAAAGATAGTAGGGACCTGTCGTCCCAATATTTAGATATCGTAAGTCGCTCTGAAGACGCTTATTTTCAGTAAAAACGATAATAAATATACCCCCGGAAATCTCAGAACCAGTAATATAATCAACAACTCCTTTGCTACTAAGAATTCCACCTTCTTCTTTTGGCCGGAAAATAGAGGTCAAATCTATAGTCTGAGCCTTTGGGCCATGCATACCCCGACAGTCAGGAACAAGACCAGTGGCGTTTGAAAGACAAGCCATTTCAAACATGGTTTTACTTCCATCTACAAACGAAGTTACCTGCTCAGCCGAAATACCATTGTCAGGCAAGTTAACCGTTTGGGGAGTAACGCTCCTATCCAGAGGATTGTTCTTACCCTTCCCAGCTGCAACTACTTCAAAACCCAAAAAAGTGAGATGGTTATAAAACTTCATCAGTTCCCCTGGTTCATCGCCAAGAGTTACGCTATAAACAGTACCAGCCTGCTTGGCTAACTGTTTTATGCTGTGACCAATGGTTGCATCAGCTTCAATATTTACCGAGACAATGTCCTTTCGGTACCTGGTAGCCCAAAAGGCAACTTCAGCCCCTATTTCTGGGTCAGGTGTTCCATCGACTACTATGTCAACTGAAGGCATACTACAAAGTTCCTCAATCTTTTCTGAGATAACAACAGAGTTTGAAGCGCAATTCTTTCTAACTGACTTCCCTCTCTCTTTTTCTTCATCAAAGAGAGCAATCACTTCCATCTCTCTTGCATGAGAAATGATATTTAAAATACCAGCCCCCATATAACCAGCTCCTACCAACCCAACCTTTATTTTTTCTGTACTTTTTATCATCTTTGACTTCCCGTTTGTCTCACTTTCAACGAGGTATGCTAAATTATACTTTTTTGTTTGTTCCCATTCCATCCAATAAAGAGAAGGTTATAGAACCAAAGACAAAATTCAGCCGTAGAAGAAATGGTCGGCACCCCCCCTCTTATCCAGTAACCATCTTTTTCTCCAATTTTAATGACAGAAAGCATGAATTTTTCTGCGGCTTCAATATATTTTAATTCTCTGGTAGCGCGGTAAAGAAGTGTTGACCCATAACACAATTTTCCGCATGACTCAGAAGAGTATAGAGTTTCTGGAGCGCGCTTTACAAAATCAAAGAAGGTTTCTGCCAATTGAAGATGTTTCTTTTCCTTAGTTATAGTATAAAGTTTAGCCAAGAAAGCCATTACAGCTCCCACAATATAGTAGAAGTTTTCAGTCTTATCTTCAGTATCAATACGTATGAAACGTTCATCAGGTTCCTCTGGGGGTTTCTTAGTCACCAGCCCTTTTTTCGGATACCAATAATAGTAAAGCCTCCGGGGAAAATCAGGTTGAATTTTTACCATCATCTCTAAAAAGTCAGCTGCTTTTACAGCCTCTTTTAATTTACCTAAGTGGAGCCCTACCATTGAGGACCAGGCAGAAGAAATCATATCCTGAAGATTATCTTTATCAGGGGCGAAGGGAGACCGAGAGCAATAACCTCCGGTCTCTGGATCCTGAAAAGTTGCGATATAATTCCATATGGGGTAAGAAATATCAAAAAGTGAAAGTAGATGTGATGCAAGACAGACCCACGTGTTTGGGTATGTATAGTAATCAAGAGCGAATTTCTGCCTTTTTTCGCTCTTAATGTCCCCATCGGATGATTCCATAGTTTCTTTAACTATCCAGTCAATAACCTTTTTAGCTTCTATGCTTTTACCACCAAGAACCAAAGCCAGAGGGATTTTATAATAGGCTATTGCTCCTTTTCCTACTGGATTTATAGTTCCATCCGGATTAATCTGTCTAAGCATCCATGACAGGCTCTTTTCTACTGATTCCTGATAAATTTGACCATGCTTAAGCATTTTTAATACTCCTTTCTAATTTTTCTTTCTACTCTGTTTGTCCAGATATTCCCTTCCACTTAATCTAAAAATGCATGCAACTTATTTCATGGATTTCACCACTTCACTCTTGCTACGCAAACTCCAGACTTATTTTGCCTTTTTTGCCATTTTCTTTACTTCTTCAATTGTCGGATACTCCTTACTAAATTTGGAAATACTGAGAGCAGCCAAGGCATTGGCAAATTTCTGAGATTCTTTGAGGTCCAGATTCTGAAGTAAAGACCAGATGATACCGGCATTAAAGGCCTCACCAGCAGCAGTAGGGTCTTCAACCCTAACCTTAAAACTTTTTTGGAGAAAAACCCCCTGTCTATCAGCACCAAAACTTCCCTCACCTCCCAATTTAATAAATACCCTTTTTATCCCTTTAGAAAGAAAGCACTTAGCCATTTCTTGCGGCTTTTTAGAACCACTTAAAACTATAGCCTCCTCTTGATTAGGAAGAAATACGTCAATGTAGTGGAGGAGAGAAAGAACCTCCTTCTTCTTTTCTTTCCATCCTGAAGCATCCCAACCAGGGTCAAATAGAGTAAGGATGTCATCTTTTTGACACCTCTGCAGTAATCTCTTTGTTCCACGACTGCCGAGACCTGGTAAATTGCAGTAGCCAGTTATGAGAAGAATCTGGGTATTTCTAATTAAAGAATAATGGTTCATTACATCTTCTTCTGAGAAAGAACCTAACGCACCTAAGTAACTAACTAAAATCCTATCTTTTGTCTTTCCAACTAAAGAGATGCAGATACCAGTCGGAAGATTTCTATCTATTTCAACCCCTTGGCCACCCAAGCCAGACTGTTGAATGGTCTCTTGAATCAACTGACCATAAATATCATTTCCTACTTTACCAAAGATGCAGCTTCTCTCTCCTAATCTTAGTAAAGGAAAGGCTACACGTAACGCCGAACCAGCCCCCGTAATCTCGTACTTAGAAGCGTGTACCTGTCTTCCCCAATCTGGAATTTTCTGAAAAATTCCCAGATTTAACTCCATATTAAGAGTACCGATGATAGCAACTTTCGCTTTCATCCTATTTGGGTTCATTAAAAATCTACCTTCTTTCCTTTTAACTCTATGAAAATTTTAATCCTTTTAGCCATTTCTTTTTGTATTAAATACCGTCACTTAAATATTTTGTCAGATTGTTGATAAGTTCTTTTTTGGCTATTGCAGATATATGGCCGTCGCACCAGACGACATTAATCCATCCTGTTGTATTTGCATAACTTCCTCCCGGGTGACCAGGTGGGGCGTATGATTCCCACCACCATTGAGGCGAAATATAGTAAATACTATATCCACGCCACCACCACTCAGTAGGGTGGCTGGGAGCGTCACCTACCAGAATTACCGAGGATGGGCTCTGAACTTGAGTTGTCTTAATGTGTGCCCAAGGAGGACCTAAAGCAATGTCACCTGGACAAGCGCCCAGTCTTTGGAAATTATAACCATAGGTTCTGCATACTAACAAATTCCTGTTGCTGGGACAACCAAACCGGGCTGTTTGCGCGGTGATATAATTCCCCGTGATGAGGGAATAACACCAGTCCTGTGAATATTCATATCCCGGCCCTTCTTGTTCAAATGTATAAGGCTCATTCGGTCCATAACCTTGCCCGAAATTAATTGGGAACCAATCGTCGTTATCATTAGCGTACATCATAAACGCAAGGTATATTTGCTTCAGACTATTCATACAAGTTACTTGCTTGGCTTTATCCCGTGCATTCTTGAGAGCAGGCAATAACAGAGCCGCCAGAATAGCAATAATGGCAACGACCACAAGTAGTTCGATTAAACTGAAGGCATGTATGTGTTTGGCAGACACATATCGTTTTTTAGGGTTAAACAAACAGTTTTCAGTCCCTTCACTGGCTCTATAATGCACATTCTCAAAGCGAGTGAGCATCTTCATCCCCTATTATACACTATCTTCCTCTTTTTTTAAAGGCTCTGGCTTCTTTTTTATTTCAGTGTAATCAAGCCCAGTACTGTATTGAATTTTTAACTAATTTTCGTATTTTATTGACCTTGTTAGCAAAATTTAAATTAACATATACTTTTTTGCCATACTTTTTAAAAATTTCAGACTCTCGCAGGCAAGTGTATCCGGGTCTGGGGCAAGTTCTCTCCATATACAGGTTGCTGCCGCAATCTCTGGTATGGTTGTAAAGAATCCTTCAATCGCCGATGAGCCTTTATAGCCAATCTCTGAAAGAGCCCTGAATATACCTTCCCAATCACACTGTCCTGTTCCAGGAATACCCCTGTCATTTTCACAAAGATGAATATGGCAGAGTAGGTGACCTGTTTCTTTTATGGCAGTATACTGGCTTTTTTCCTCTATATTCATATGGTAAGTATCGAGTTGAATCTTAACATTTGGCTTTCCAATATCTTGAACTATTCTTTTAGCCTGCTCCACGGTATTAATGAGATATTCCTCATAGCGGTTAAGTGGTTCCAATCCTAAATCTACTTTGTATTGTTGAGCAAAAGTGGCAACTTCAAAGAGGGAATCTACTGCAAACTTCCATTCATCTAATCTAGCAGGACGTCCAACTTTCTTGCCAAATGCACAGTATATCGGACCACATAGAATTCTGGCACCTATTTCTGCAGTAACATCTATACATTTTTTTAGATGTTCAATCCCTTTTCTACGAATATCCTTGTCATAAGAAGTAAGGTCTGTCTTCTCATTTAAGCAGGTGGCTACACAGCAATCAATCTCTGTCTGCTGCAGTTTGTTCTTTATCTTTTCAGGTGTAACAAGAGAAGGGTCTACAAGAGGAATCTCAATGAAGTTAAATCCAAAGAATTTTGCTTTGTCAATTAATTCAAGACTATCATCATTCCATTGACTTGTCCATATAAAAGAGTGAACTCCGAATTTCATTTTTTCGTCTCCTTCTTTTACTAACTCTATTTTGTTTTGAACATCTCTTCCTATCTCTTTCCTTGAACTACCTATTCAATTTTAAAAATACTATCCTCATTGCAGTATTGTAAGACTTTTCTTCAGGGATATTTCATTCGGGCATTTTTCTGCTATCTGCAACATAAGATTACCATGAAAATGTTTTTCTACAAGAAGTTTTAACAATTTCCTGTAATCCCGATATTTGTAGAATCCATTCCATAAAGGCTGGTGTAGAAGTAATCGGTGCCATACTCTGTTGTATGGTCCGGGATGGTTAGCCAAATAGACTATATCCAGTCCATATTTAAAGTATAAACAAATTCGGTCTTCAAGTTTTAATGTTGTGCTACCATTTGCAACAATGGCATTGGCAGTATCAAAAGCCCAGGATATATTTTTCTTGAACCTCCCCGAAATATTTTTAAGGACTTCTTCTTCATTGGGCCATGCACGCCATGGCCAAACATGCCGTTCTACAACCCTGGTTTTATCAGGTGGTAAGCCATCCCAAGGAATCCACCGTCTGCCAGGAACATTAAGGAGTAGAATTCTTATGCCTAAGGATGAAGCGTAATTTATTATTCCAGACAGAGCAGTAAAATAACACTCATCCTGTTTGGCATAAGGTTCAAGGTCCTCGGTACTTGTGCCAGTGTCGCATACGACCACAGGGCATTTTAGTCTACAGGCATAATCTAAAGACTGTTTAACGTGTGAGAGCGCATTATTACGTTCTTTGTCATTGAAAGCCGCAAGGTTTCCTAAGTTGACAGGAACAAGGTCACCGACTACATTGATAGAAGTGCAGTCAATGCCTTCTTCTTCAATAAATTTTGCAAGTTCCTTGAATTTAACAGGAGAAAGATTATTCAAGGCAATACCAGTAACCTCTAATTTCCTGAAACCTGCTTTTGCCAATCTTTTCACAGAAGAAACCAGTGTATCCTGATAAAAATATGAGGCGTTAATACCAATATTTCTGTTCTTCATAGTTCGCTTTCAATAAATTGCATGACTGGTTTCTCCAGGAGGAGTTCAAGTATATAAATGTTGAAATCGGCACTGTCTCCTGGAAATAGGGTAAGTGATAATGCACCATCGGTTATTGGCAATTGTTGCTCATCGCGCATAAGGTCTATTACCTTTATAAGTTTTGCTCCTTTCACTTTCAGACGTAGATAAGCAACAACCGGCTCGTTGTTAATGACTGTTACAATAAGTTTATCGGGTCTGTCAGTAAGATTGGTCAGGTACTGTACCTTTACATTACGTTCCGGTTTTGACTTTATGTTGTCTGGGTCAAGTGAGGCAGAAACATCCAGAAGATTGCATAAATCAATAATGCCTAAAACCACCTCTTTTACTCCATGCAGGAGACGGTATGGAGAACCAATTGGTTTGTTAAGAAAAGAAAGTGTGGTTATATCATTTTCAGGGTCTCCCCCAATTATAGGGTGTGATTCGGGTATCCGGCTCGTAATACCATATGGGACAATTAAAGTTATAATCTTACCTTTTCCCAGTCGTTTGCTGATAACCAAAGGTTTGCCATTATCCGTTTCAATGAGAACCTTGACTCTGGATGTAACCACTTCTGAAAAAACAAAAGGAAGTTCTCGGTAAATCTTTTTTGTCTTAACACTATGGCTTTCTCTCGCTCTTATCTCCTTCCCAACCTTTTTTATGCCGCTTAGTTTGAGTGCTTCTTCACTTAACTGCGGTAGACTCCAGATGACTATTCCGCCTTTTATTACAAAGTCAGAAAGTTTCTTAAGAAGTTCTCCTTTAACCGAGATTTCTCCCAACAAAAGGACTACCTGATACCTAAAGAGAATTTCAGACCTGACATCAGAAAGAAGCACGTCAGCTATGTCTCCGTATGGAGTTGGTGTAAGGTACCCCCTGCCGTTTTGGAAATATGGGCAGTCCTGATAGCCGGGATACACCTCTCTGAAGACAAGGTCAATCTGGTGGTCACCCTTTTCATATGGAATACCTCCCCAGACAGTATAGAAAGAGTCTGAGTAAAAATGCCTTGGGGGAACCCAACCACAGTAAAAATCGAGTAAGAAAGCCACTGGGCAATATTGAACACCACGGCGATACTCATTTTTTACACAGAAAGAAGTTGCTTTAAGTTGCATCTTACCGAGGGGACTTAAAAACTCCTTTTTGGCTTCAGGGGCAATTTCTTTTTCTCTATCCCTATCCCGTGAAAGAATTGAAGGTAGGACAGGTCCTGCAGGTCTGTAAAATTGAGATTCCTCCAGAACCTCAATATTTATACCATACATAAATAAAAGATACCAGGTCTTTTTAAAAAGGCTTATAGAAGGTCCACGGTCAGGACCTCCCTGGGCACAAGGATTTCCTTCACCAAGATTTAAATCTGACCAGAAACTCAGATTGTTAAATTTATCTTCTCCAAAGACCTTGCCCCCAAAAAAATTAAAGATGCTAATACTTCCATACCAGAGCATCTGGTACTGCCGTGCCGCCCCTCTCACCCAGGCAGACAACATTGGTATGCTTGGCAAAGCCTGGATAAATTCTGCACCGACCATACGATTTCCGTCAATCTGTGCAAAATAATGGGGAAAAGTTAGACCACATAGAGAGGTAACGTAGTTTTTCAGATTGGCAAAGAAAGATTTGAACCAACCCATGAAATACCTGTATGCTTCCTCTCTGTTAACCGGTGGCGGATAGTTACGCATAACCTGCCAGAACCACCGACCATCATGTTCGCCATTCTCCCAACCAATGAAATATTTACCGAGATTGGTATTAAGATATTCCTGGACATCATCCTCAACTACGAGACAAAGTCCGTCTTTATCCCGTTCTTTCAAGCCGGGAACAATACCCCAAATATCATGGATGTATAGTTTACGTTTTCTTACTTCTTCAACCGCCTCCTTCCAGTTCTTTGCCATTAGGAAATTGCTATTTAACCATAGAGCAGAACCAAAGTTATGGGACATGAGGTCTCTACTGGACTCGCCTGGTTTCAAATTCGGGTTATGCCACTGGTCAAGGCTCTGACGCAGTTTCTCCAGGTTTATCATATCATTCGTCCTTTCAAAATTGCGCATTCCGGCTGTGAGATAAGACCCTCCCAGTTCTTCTAAAGTAAGCGGTTTTGTAAAGTGATTTTTAAAATCTCTGTCCTTGGACGGGTCTATTGGCTTATTCCATACCAGAGGCAATTTTGCCAATCCCTTATTCTTTCTCATTACTTCACCTTGTTGAACCTATTTAACAACTAACCCTCTTGTCTTTATTGAGGCCTCAGGAATTTCTCTCCTTCTTTTACCATATTTTTAACCGTCTCATCCACTGATTGAAGGCCTAAAAGCATTTTCTCCAGCTCTGTGAAATAGACATTTTCTAAGAACTCCCTTCCCCAATCAGTATATCCTTCTGGATGCGGGCTTGACTCTTCATACTGGTCTATTATGACCCTTATATGTTCCGGGGGTGGCGTACAGAAGTTTTCATAGGCGACCCCTTTATGGGCTGGAATAGTATTCTTTCCTAATAATTGCAGACCTTCTTTGCCGCAGGCAAATTTAATAAATTTCCAGGCTTGTTCAGGATATTTTGTCTTAGAATAGATAACCAGGGTATTAAGACCGGGAGCCGACCTTCTTTTCCTCCCATCAAACCTTGGAATTGGAGCAATATCCCAACGGATATTAGTTAATTTTGACAACGCCTCAAATTGGAATGAGGCAGCCATGTACATAGCCACCCTCTTGTTCATGAACATATCAATGGCAGTCCTGTATTGTTCCCTCCACGACATAGACGATAGATTTGGTATAACCTTATATTTATCACTCAAATCTACCAGAAACTGAAAGGCATCTTTTGCTTCCTGACTATCCAATGTACATCGGGTAAGATTGTCGTTAAATCTTTTTGCACCAAAACTGAGCAGAACAACATGGTCTGAGGGCATTATAGTTCCATACTGGACAACTCTACCATTTTCTCTTACAGTCAATTTTTGAGCTGCGTTCACAAAATCATTCCATGTCCAGTTTTCATCTGGATATGCAATACCAGCTTTATCAAAGAGGTCTTTATTATAAGCAAGTGCCTCAACACCCCAGCCCATCGGGAAGGCATAGAGTCTCTCATCAAGGTGTAAGGTAACCAGGTCAAAGAGTTCAGTAAAATAGTCATTAATATTTATATCAGATGATTTGAGAAAGGGAGTAAGTTCTAATAATGCACCTCTTTTTACAAGGGAGTAAACATATTCTACGGACCAGAGAAAAACATCTGGGGCATTTCCGCCAGCTATCTGGGTCAAGATTTCTTCCGTACCCCTGTGTGCTATTTCAAGCTTAACAAATATATCTTTCTGGCTTTCGTTAAACTTATCCACAATTGCCCTATGGGTAGCAACCTGAGATGGCATGACTTCAAAACTTACATACCGAAGAACTACCTTATCTACCTTAGTCTTTTTTCCCTCACAGCCTACGACGTTAAACAATAATGTTAAACTTAATAAAATTACCAAATCTCTATTCATCCCACCCCCTTCGTTTGTCACCCGTATTGTTAGCTTATGTAAGGTCTAATCCTAATCTAAAATTCCTGCACACTAAATTAGCCCTTCTTGAACTTACCTCCTCACCCTTCCCTCTCACCTGAGGGGAGAGAGGATTAAGATGAGGGTAACTTTGGAATTCCTGGTATAATAAAGTGACTGAGACCAACTTGAAAAAGCTCTCATCCAGTGATTCGGCTTCCAAGGCTTGAAGCATTAGAAGGACTGTTTTCCGTCAATTCGAAATCGCTGGCCCCCACCATAGATAATAAGATTTCTGTCTTCACCACCGGCGTCCTCTATTATTAAGACTCCATCCATTGAAGGCCCAGCGGGAGGAAGCGAGCCTGTTGCAACTACTTGCGTATACACCCTCCATTGGTTCGTAGAGGAGCCAAGGGAATTCCCAGAAATGTTAGGGCTGAGCGAGTTGTAAACCGTAACGCTTTCTAAGGATGCATTCCATCGGTTCGTTCCCGAACCGAGGTCTTCCCCGGTAGCAAGGGGTAAGAAAACACCGCCAGTTAAATTACCAAAGTAAAGCATATTTCCGTCAGGATTTAACCTCATGCGATCTGAACCATCAACAGTGAAGAGCCGCAGGGGAGTTCCACTTGTATTGTCCTGCTTCAGGGCCGTCCCTTGTGTTTGTCGAACATCACCCCATAATCGCAAATCACTATTATCATCTTGTCGATTTCCATAGATTAAGGAAGAAGCTCCATCATTTATGATGTGGTTAGTATTATTGTAGCTTATATTACCCGAAACAAGAGAGTTTTCTGCTCCTACTCCAAGACTAATAGCACGGCTATACACACCAGTACAGTCACGTATTGTATTACCAATAACCTTAGTTCTCTTTACTGCCCCTGCGGTTGCGGAAATATCAATTCCGTGCACGCCACAATTGATTATAATGTTATCCATAATCGAAGTATCTACAATTTGGTTGGAGGCAACTGTATTAGAAACTCTTATCCCGACCTCCGTTATATTTAGAATATTGTTTTGTGCAATGATTGTCCCTCGAAGGATGCCATTAGAACCCAAATCCTCAACAAGCCGCACGCCATCCACAGCAGAACCAATATGATTCCCAAGAATGAGATTTTCCTCGTTTTGGGTGTTTGGTCCAGTACGTATTCTAATAGCTTCTTCTCGAACCCCTGCCAGCCGGTTAAAGACGATTTTGTTGCGGCTATTGGAGTATTCTATATAAATCCCATAGAACGCAGAAGTCCCCGGCGGTATTCCAGTTTTCCCTATGTTTTCTAATCGATTCCAGCCAATTATATTATCATCTGAATAATAAAAGTTGATGCCCATAAAGACTGTATCGTGGATGAATGTACGCATGACATGACTGTGCGTTACTCCGTCAAATCTAATCCCATGTCCAGTAAGGTCATCTAACGGGAATGCGATATTTGCCCTGTTCCCATCTATCTCTAAATCAGTAATTATGATCCCACCTAGACTGGAAGGAGACGGGGTATCGATTGCAGTGATGCTTTGGGCATTCACTTTGAGGATAGTAGCACCGGGTCCTAGTCCTTCGATTGTGACATTATTGGCACTTATACGTATACCAGCACTAAGACTATAAGTGGCTTCTCCAAGAAGTAATTTTGTATTGGCTTTATTCAGATTAAGTTGGATAGAAATAACTTGATTACCCTCAAGACCCCTAGCATCAACTACACCTCCTGTTGTAGGCAGGTCAGCTAATGCTGCTTGAATTTTCTCTCCAGCATCAGCACCCGGAAATTGATGCGCATAACGAATAGCAGCATTGGCATCTGTTTGGTCGAATAGAACTACGTACCCAATAGTAATTATTATCAGTGGCACAAAAATTAAACTTAATCTCAGTGCTTTGTTTAGTACTTTGTTAATTTTTACCATTTTAACTCACCCCTTTCATACATAACATGCGATAAATACACATCTCCTGTATTTATTAAACTCTCACGTATGACCGGCACACAAACATAGACTTGGCAGGGAGAAAACCCCCTGCCAAGCCCAACTAATAATATTCTCAGGGTGTTAGAATCCACCCGGGAAATCAGGTTTGGTAAATCCCCGTTGATTCTTCAGGTTCTTCCTTATTCCCGGAGGCAGCATGCCAATAACATACTCGGAACCGTCCGCATACCCAGCATTATAACCCCGCAAATCTACGAAGTCACCTGCAACTCCGTAGGATGTAACCGGGTTACTACCACCGCTCGGTATATAGTATACGACCCGTAAGTCGTAGGTAGCATCTACAGGAGATATATCACACAAGTAATCATTACCATTTGCATGGCGAATGACAATCCAGTCTTTGCCGTCTCCAAGAAAATTACCTGCAACCTCGTAGGATGCAACCTGGCTAGCAGCAAATGGCATATAGTATACGATTTGTAATTTGTCATAGGTAGTTACGTCTATGTCACACAGGTAATCATTACCATTCGCATGGAGAATGATAATCCAATCTTTGCCGTCTCCAAAAAAATTACCTGCAACTCCATAGGATACAACCCCGCTACCAGTGGTCGGCATCCAATATTTGAGTCGTAGCGCGTAGGTATCTGGGTCTATATCACACAGGTAATCACTGCCATTCACATGGCGAATGATAATCCAATCTTTGCCATCCCCAAGAAAATTACCTGCAACCCCGTAGGATACAACCCCACTAACACCTCCCGGCATATCTCCCGGCATATAGTGTGCGACTTGTAGGTCGGGGCTTGGACTCCAAGACCCTTCAACTACATCACACAGGTAATTATTGCCATTCAGATGGCGAATGATGACCCAGTCTTTGCCGTCTCCAAAAAAATTACCTGCAACTCCGTAGGATGCAACATTCGGTTTACCGCTCAGCATATAATCCCATTTGCCCAGGTCGGGCCCGCTGGGAGTAAGATCTATCTCCACCAGGTAATGCAGGCTATTGGTGTGGCTCAGAAGTATCTGGTCCAAAGCACTGGCATCCTGAACTCCAGGTCCGAACCCCAGGCAAAATACTGCTAAACACAAACCTATTATCCCTGCAACTATCTTTTGCTTTTTCATAACCTCCTCCTTATCTCTTTTCTATTTTTACAATTCTTTTTTGTTAGAACTCATTCTCCTAATTCAACCCATCTATTATTATAAACAGCCGACTCTGGATTATTTTATCCCTCCTTCCCTTTTAAATTTGGGGTCCATTAACCTCTATTCTACATCCTGAATAAAGATCCCCGCTGCCAGAGACTAGCTGGTAGCATTTCTTTCGATTCTCAAAGAACCTTCACCTTTTTACTATCTTCAACAAATTTATGATAGTTTGTGAATAACCAAGTAAGCATAAGGAGTGCCCTACCTAATATTTGTTGTTATACCATTTCAGACAACGATGACTTCAACACCTTTTTCTTCAAAAGCCATCTTATCTTCTTCTCTGATTCCTGTGTCAACGATTAGTTTATTTATCTCTTTAACAGGAAGAACGCTTGCAAAAGAAACCTTGCCAACCTTACTGTGGTCAGTTACAATAATGCGTTCCTTAGCTGCCTGTAGCATCAATCTATTAACCTCTGCTGCACGAACATCGGCTGAGGTAGTTCCCATTGACGGACTTATTCCATCAGTTCCCAGAAAGGATTTATCTACATGTAACTCACCAATAATTTTTGTTAGCATTGGCCCAACCAAGGAGAATGAATCAGGCAGATAAACCCCACCAAGCAGAATTACGCTGATGTTCTTATATGAATGTAACTCTGATATAATATCCAAGGCATTAGTAACTACTGTTAAACTTTTTTTATTTTTGATACTTTTTGCCAAATGGAGGCAGGTTGTTCCAGAGCCGATTATTACTGTATCCCCATCCTCAATTAAATTAGCCGCATATTCTCCTATCCTCTTTTTCTCTTCCATATACCTTGATATCTTCTCCCTAAATGAAAACTCAAAACCAACTTTATCATTACTTACTGCACCACCATAGGTTCTGTGAAGCATTCCTTCCTGCTCTAATTTTCTCAAATCCCGCCTGATGGTAACGCCAGTAGTATTAAATAACTCAGCTAATTCAGAAACCCTGACTCTTCTCTGGTCTTTAAGCAGGTCCACAATCTTCGTATACCTTTCTTCCTTAAGCAGTTCCAATCTAATCCCTCCTTGTCAAACGTTTTTCAATCTAAATACCAAATATCTTATTCTTTCTTTTATGTTTTATTATGTTCACAATGAACAAATTAACCTAAAAAATATCTTTTTGCCTGACATACGTTTATTTATATAGCAATTTTCGTGCCACGATTGAAAAATATTCTTGGAATTTTTTATTTTTTTGTCATAACTCTTTTATTTTGTGTAAGAAAAAATTTTTAAAAAACTTCAAAATCAATTTTTAAACTTCATTTTTTAGCTACTCATCTACCCATATTGTGACAATGGACTGACAGTGTAAAAACATATCTTACTTAAAATATTGAAGTTATATAACTGACAACTTTTCCGTCAGTTTTTATTATTGTAATTCATTTTATTTCAATATATTATAATATTTATATGACAATATATTGCCCATAGTGTCAACGGTTCTAAAATTTAGGGGCGAAGTAGAGGATGTAAAAATATAGGACAGGGGCTGTGAATAATAGGCTGTCAATCAAGTCAAGCATACCGCCTAACCCTGGCACTAAATTCCCGGAATCCTTAACCTGACAATCACGTTTTATAAGTGATTCAGACAGGTCGCCTAACTGACCAAGGATTCCCAATAAACATCCCAGAGTCAAAAGGTGCGGAAAAGGAATAGGAAGAAACATCCCCCCTATGCTGCTTGATACGAGACTGAATACAAATCCACCCACTGCACCTTCTATGGATTTCTTAGGACTTATTCGCGGGATAAGATAGTGTCTCCCGAATCTTGTCCCTACAAGGTATGCCCCGATGTCTCCCATTTTAGTAACCAGGATTAAAAAGGCGACCATCAGGACGCCATGGTCAAGAAATTTCAGTTTTATTATAAAACTGAAGAACCAGCTTACATAGACTATCCCGAAAAAGGTTGTGGATATACCTACTATAGCCTGCGAACTATCCTTTCTTGTAAACTGTAATACAAACAAAAACAGGCACGCTGTGACTATAAACGTAAGTTCCCATCCCTTTGTAAGTTCAAATTCATTATATATAGCCAGAGGGACCAATAAACCAAGGACAATACCAACGTACTTATATATAAATATCCCCTTCTTCTCAACCAGTGTAAAAAATTCATACAGTCCTGTTCCTATAATTGCTATTATAGCAACAGCGAATATCATATCCGGAGCAAAAAATATGAGCCACGATGTCAAGGCTGCCAATAAGATTGAACTTGCGATTCTCTTTTTTAACATAAATTAGACTCACTTGACAGGCGGGACGCCTGTCCTACTGTAAACTGTACACTGTTCACTGTAAACTTAACTCACACCCCGCCGTATCTGCGAATACGTTTCTGATAGTCCATTATCGCCTTGTCTAAATCCTCTTTTCTGAAATCCGGCCACAACTTAGAGGTAACGTATATCTCACTATAAGATATCTGGTAGAGCAGGAAATTGCTCACCCTCATCTCGCCGCTTGTTCGTATTAACAGGTCAGGGTCAGGCAAATTTGCCGTATATAGATATTTGCAAAACATCTCTTCGTTTATATCTTCTTCATCAACCCTTCCTTCTCTTATATCCCTGACAATACCTTTTATGCCGTCTACTATCTCTGAGCGTCCTCCGTAATTCAATGCCAGGTTCAATATAAGTCCTGTATTATCTTTTAACTGCGCTATTGTCTCCATCAGCCTGTCTCTCACAAACGGAGGGAGTTCCTGCCATCGCCCTATAGCGTTTAGCCTTATGTTATTACTGTTGAGTTCGTCAATTTCTTTCTGAAGGAATTTATGCAAAAATCGCATAAGCGTCTCAACCTCTTTCCTTGGCCGCTTCCAGTTCTCAGCAGAAAAGGCATAAAGCGTCAGCACCTCAACGTTCAACCTGACGCACTCTTTTACTATCACCCTGACTGATTCAATGCCCACCTTGTGACCCATGACCCGTGGCAGTCCCCGCATCTTTGCCCACCTGCCATTGCCATCCATTATGATTGCTATGTGCCTCGGCAGATTATTTTTCTCTAACATACACATTTAACCCCATAATAAAATTTTTCTCAATATAAAGAATACAGGAACGGAAAATAATGCCGTATATGCACTTGATGGTAATATAATAAACTTTATTGCATCGCCTGACGGCAGAGGGTGTGAAACAACAAGATATAGAAAATGGTTAAAAAGAGCAACCCAGAAACTTAAGAGGACATAGGCTATGGGGGTCTCGGCATAAAATCTTCTGCCGAGCCACCCTGCCACAATGCCGGTTAAGGCAAAAGAGAATGAGTCTAA
The DNA here is from genome assembly GCA_964449965.1 of uncultured Planctomycetia bacterium. Classification (GTDB taxonomy): domain Bacteria; phylum Omnitrophota; class Gorgyraeia; order CAYVEO01; family CAYVEO01; genus CAYVEO01. The sequence continues at coordinate 13,511 of CAYVEO010000011.1, read as the reverse complement.
CCCAAGAAGTGTTCCGCTGAATATATCTTTAACAAATCCTGATATTAATCCGGTTATGCATCCTGACATCCAGCCCAATCTAAACCCAAAGAGGATAACCACGATTAGTAAAATATCAGGTTTTATCCCGAAAATACTTATTGTATCCAGCACAGCAGTCTGGATTAGAGCGAATAGCAAAACGATGGGCAGCACAGCAATCCACGCATAAGCAAGATTCTTCACTCTATACACAATACCTCTTCTATCTTCTGGACATCTGCCTGGGGCTGGAGTGTAGCGCGCATGTATAGCCCGGAAGGGTCACGGGTAACGTCAAGGACCCTGCCGATAATAATGCCTTTTGGGACAAGTCCGCTTATCCCTGAAGTGATAACTACATCCCCATTCTTAACAGCTGAATTAAGCGGCAGGTATTTAATCCTGCACCTGTTATTTCCAATACCTTCTACGACCCCGCTTTCCCTGTTACTCTGCACCAATCCGCCAACCCTTGAATTCGGGTCGGTTATCAAGAGCACCCTTGATGTAGTCTGCCCAACATCTACAACCCTGCCAGCCAACCCTCCTGAGGATACGACCGTAGAGTTAACCTTTATGCCATTCTTACCCCCCTTGTCAAGAAGGAGCGTCTGTGACCAGTTAGAGGCATCCCTGCCAAGGACGCGGGCTGCTACAGCGTTTATTTTAACATTTTCTTTAAAAGACAAAAGCCCTCTTAGCCGCTCATTTTCAATGCGTGCCTCTTCAAGGGATGTGAGTTTTGTCGTTAGTTCTTCTATCTCTTTTTTAAGGGTCTCATTTTCTTTAAAGCAGGAATTATACCGGACTATTAAATTCCCCCAGTATTTAACTGAACTCAAACCATTGTTAACCGCTCCTAATGCAGGTTTAAATGTCTCTATCACACCCATCTTGATGGGACCTAAGTGCCGCAGGAAAAAGAGGGACAACGATAAGCACACAAGAAGCAGTAATGTGACGGCGAGCCGTATCCTGAATTTAGCCATGAATCCCTACTCTATGTCCTGAGTCTCGTGGGAGTCATTACCTTTCTTAAGAAACGGAGGTTTTGCAATCCTTTACCGGTCCCAATCGCAACAGCAGACAATGGGTCTTCAGACACGTGGACAGGCAATTTTGTCTCTTCTGATATTAATTTGTCTATTCCCCTTAATAGCGCCCCGCCTCCAGCCAATATTATCCCCCTATCCACCAAATCCGCAGAAAGTTCCGGCGGTGTCTTCTCAAGCGTGACCCTGATTGCATCCAGAATCATCGCTATAGGCTCAGCTAATGCCTTTCTAATCTCTTCTGACGTAACCGTTATAGTCTTTGGTAAACCTGCTGCAAGGTCCCGTCCTCTCGCCTCAATACTGAGTTCCTCTTCAAGCGGATATGCAGAACCTATCTTCATCTTTATATCCTCTGCGGTCCTTTCACCTATCATGAGATTATAGGTCTTTTTAAAATGCTGAATTATGGCGTCATCCATCTCATCCCCCCCCACCCGAACGCTCTTGGAGCATACTATATCTGCCAGTGATATTACTGCAACCTCGGTCGTCCCGCCGCCTATATCTACTATCATGTTTCCAATAGGTTCCTGAATAGGCAGTCCCACGCCTATAGCTGCTGCCTTGGGTTCTTCTATGAGAAATACCTCTTTTGCACCGGCATGTATGGCAGAATCCTTTACAGCCCGTTTTTCCACCTCAGTTATACCTGACGGTATGGCGATTACAACACGCGGTTTAACAAGGACCTTTCTGGGATGTGCCTTTTTTATAAAATATCTCAATAGGCTCTCGCTTATCTCAAAGTCCGCGATAACCCCGTCCTTCATAGGCCGGACCGCTACGATATTACCGGGTGTTCTGCCAAGCATCCTCTTGGCCTCATCCCCGACTGCCAGCACGTTACTGGTGTCCTTCTCTACTGCTACAACGGAAGGCTCCCTTAAGACTATCCCCTCCCCCTTTACGTAAACGAGCGTATTGGCAGTTCCTAAATCTATTCCGATATCCTTAGAGACAAAAAGATTAAATATGAATTTAAAGAACCTCACAATAGAGCTAAATATATCCATAGTAATGCTCCTTTCTTTTCAATGTTAAAATTATAGCAAAGCCCATGCCTATTGTCAAACTAATTTTTGATTTGCAATAAAAGATGTAATCTGGTAGAATACCCCTATGGAATTTCACATCTCCCGTAATGCCCGTAACCGCTATGCGTTTGATGAGGCGTTATTCACCCTCACAGGGAACGTCCTATTTGCCGATTTCCGCGCCGCAAGGGTATTTGCCCAGAAAATGAACGAAAAGCGCAATCTCGTTAAGTTCCCGGAACAGGCAGTAAAACCCGGCGAGATTTATGCCATGGGTCTTATTGATGAAATTCTGCACTATGTGGTCAGTCTGTATCGCCAGGATAAAAATCCGAATGTCCGACAGGAGGCGATTGCACGGCTCTATGAAAGACCTGGTAAAGAAACTGTTGAGAAAGCCCTGTTTAAATTTTCAGTAGAGTTCCCGCCAGTTGCCGTTTATCGTCACGAAGTCAATCTGGATGATACGATTCCCAATCGCCTGATAGTTCTGGAAGAGATGCTTATGCTCTGGCTTGCAAATATGAACCCTGCCTTCTCACCATATTTAGAATTATTTGATGACACTCTTCTGAAAAAAGAAACCGCCTATTTAGAAATGCTCACGCATTTACACGGCTTCATGGATACCAAACCAGGGTTTGGACCTGATAATCAGAATCTGATAGATATGTTACGCAGTCCTGCTGTGGTTGTTCCCTATTCCCTTTCTGGTCAATTAGAATATATACGTGAGAAATGGGGGTATCTCTTAGGTCCATTTTTACAGCACCTGATAAGCGCTCTGGACGTTCTCAGAGAAGAACATAAATTGACTTTCTTAGGACCCGGTCCCAGCCATGTCTATGATTATACCGGATTAGAACTTGAGCCTGAAGGATATAGCCGTGACATTGACTGGATGCCTAATCTCGTGCTTATGGCGAAGAATACCTATGTATGGCTTGACCAGTTATCCAAGAAATATCAACGCCAGATTACAAAATTAGACGAGATTCCTGATGAGGAACTGGATACCCTGGCGCGATGGGGATTTACCGGGTTGTGGCTGATTGGCTTATGGGAAAGGAGCTCTGCATCTCAAAAGATAAAACAGCTGTGCGGCAATCCTGAGGCAGTGCCATCTGCCTATTCCTTGTTTGATTACCAGATTGCGTCTGATTTAGGCGGGGAAGGTGCGTATCAAAATCTAAAAGAACGTGCATGGAAAAGGGGCGTCCGCACTGCGAGTGACATGGTGCCCAATCACGTGGGAATTTATTCCAGATGGGTAATAGAGCATCCTGATTGGTTTATCCATGCAGAACGTTCCCCTTACCCCTGGTATACGTTTAACGGACCAAACCTTTCATTAGATGAACGTGTCGGCGTTTACATTGAAGACCATTATTACGCCCGCACTGATGCGGCAGTGGTATTTAAACGCCTTGACCGCTGGACAGGCAGTGAACAATACATCTATCACGGCAATGACGGCACAAGCATGCCATGGAATGATACAGCACAGTTAAACTTTTTAAAGCCTGAGGTGCGTGAAGCAGTTATACAGACGATTTTGCACGCTGCACGAAAATTCAAAATCATTCGTTTTGATGCGGCGATGACGCTTACAAAAAAACATTATCAGCGCCTGTGGTTTCCTGAACCAGGGACAGGAGGCGCGATACCTTCCCGTGCCGAACATGGTATGACTAAGGAGCAATTTAACTACTATATGCCTGTAGAGTTCTGGCGTGAGGTAGTTGACCGTGTCGCTAAAGAGGCGCCTGATACCTTGCTCCTCGCCGAGGCATTCTGGTTATTAGAAGGTTATTTTGTCCGCACGCTCGGGATGCACCGGGTATATAACAGTGCCTTCATGAACATGCTGAGGGATGAGGACAATGCAAAGTATCGCAGTGTCATTAAGAATACGTTAGAGTTTGACCCGGAGGTACTGAAACGGTTTGTGAATTTCATGAATAACCCTGACGAACGGACAGCCATTGACCAGTTCGGGAAGGATGACAAGTATTTCGGTATATGCACTATGATGGCGACAATGCCAGGGCTTCCGATGTTCGGGCACGGGCAGATAGAAGGATACACTGAAAAATATGGAATGGAATATAGACGGGCGTACCGGAATGAAGAGCCGGACCGGGATTTGGTAGAGCGCCACGAGCGTGAAATCTTCCCGCTGTTACGCAGGCGGCATCTATTTGCTCACGTGCAGAACTTCCTGCTGTATGACTTTTTCACGCCTGAAGGTTATGTCCAGGAAGACGTATTTGTCTATTCCAACCGTTTTGGTGATGAACGGGCGATAATAATCTATCATAACAAATATGCATCTGTTCGGGGCTGGATACGGACGTCTGCTGCATATTCGGTTAAAACGGGACAGGGTGATGGACGGGCACTGGTTCATAAAACCTTAGGAGAAGGGCTGGCGCTGCATCCTGATGGAAACTACTTCTGCATATTCCGTGACCATGCTGCCAGCCTTGAGTATATCAGAAACAGTAAAGAACTGTGTGAAAAAGGGCTCTTCGTAGAACTTGACGCATACAAGTACCGTGTCTTTATTGATTTTCGTGAGGTGCGGGATACTGAAAACCATCAGTATGCCCGGTTGTCTGCCGAACTGAATGGGCGTGGTGTCCCAGGTATTGATGAGGCATTAAAGGAATTACTCTTGCGTCCGATTCATGCCCCTTTTAAGGAATTGATTAATACCGGTATCTTACGCAGACTGATTGACATACGCGTGACCGGACATGACGTCCGGATAGACAAGGAATTCATGGATGAAGTAGAACGTAAGATTGTTCGTCTGTTACAGGCAGTCAAGGAGTGGACCCATGGAAACGGAGATACGGGTGCAATTGCAAACGAGATATGCCGTGAACTAAAGGCATTATTGCAAATACCGGTTCTTGAAACTCTATTTCCTTCGCCTGAATCACGTAGATACAAATCTGCTATTAAATACCTGAAAACTATTATTCCAGATAACCCGTTTATATGGGGCAGTATGCTGGTCTGGGTTATTTTTCACACCATTGGTAAGATTGCGGGTGAGACAGGATTTGAAGAACGCAGCCGTAGTTGGATTGACGAATGGATGTTAAGTAAAATAATCAAAGATGCGATTTGCGGTCTTGGGTTAGATGAATCAGCAGGTGTCCAATCAATAGCAGTTATAAAATTTCTGACGACTCACCAGCACCCCCATCATCTATTAGAATCTATGTTTAAGGATAGCGAAGTCCGGCAATATCTCGAGGTCAATCGCTATAATGACATTTTGTGGTTCAATAAAGAGGCATTTGAATATTTACTCTGTTTCCTGTTCCTGACAGGCGTAGTAAAAATAACTGCTCCACCGCTTCCTAAATCAACAAAGACAGCAGAAAGAATTGCTGAATTATACAAGGTAATCCAGCAATTCCATAAGGCAGAAGAAAAATCTGAATACCAGGTAGAAAAACTCCTCGCCTTCATAAAAGGCTAAAGCAAAAAGGGGGACAGCCCCGACGTAACGTCGGGGCAGTCCCCTTTTTAAACTTACTTTCTCTTCTTCTTGCCGCCTCTGGCCATCTTGGCGCGGGCTACATCGCCTTGTTTGTCAATGTAATAGAGATAACCTTCTGCTCTCTTTACACCGCATTTGCATACCTTTTCAGGTTTGCCGCCCTTCTTGCCGCCCCTTGCCATCTTGGCGCGGGATACATCACCTTGTTTATCAAGGTAATACAGATAACCCTTCTCCCTCTTTACTCCGCACTTCGTAATCTTTTCTGCCACTATATCACCTCCTTATCCGAAAAATACCTTTGCTATCTCGTAAAGTTCCATATCAAGCGTCTTTAGTTTACCTACTGCCTGTTCTATAGACACCGGAATTATCTTATTACCCTGCAAACTCACCATATATCCGAATTTACCTTCTAACACCAGTTTTACGGCTTCTACACCGAACCTCGTCCCTAATACCCTGTCAAATGCTGATGGTGTCCCGCCTCTCTGTAAGTGACCTAAGACAGTTACCCTGGTCTCAAAACCTGTCTTATTCTCAATCAAGTCAGCAAGCACCTGCCCTATTCCGCCTAACCTCACATGGCCAAAGGCATCTAACTTCTCTTCCTGCTTTATCATGTCTCCCTCTTTGAACTTTGCGCCTTCTGCCACTACCACGATACTGAAATTCTTTCCGCGTCCATGCCTTTTCTTTAAAAGATTACAAACTTCCCCAATGTCTATAGGAATTTCAGGAATCAGGATTACGTCGGCACCACCGGCAATCCCTGCTTCTGCAGCAATCCAGCCTGCGTGGCGCCCCATAGTCTCAATTACCATGACCCTGTTGTGGCTCTCGGCTGTAGTATGCAGTCTGTCTATTGCCTCTGTCACGATATTTATCGCGGTATCAAATCCAAAAGTGTAATCTGTATTTGAAAGGTCGTTGTCTATCGTCTTGGGGACTCCTACTATATTAAGTCCTTCTTTGCATAACTTTGCTGCTACCCCAAGGGTGTCCTCACCGCCAATGGCTATGAGGGCATATAAACCCAGACTTTTATAATTTTCCTGGACCTTCCTGATATCACCTTCTATCTTATACGGATTTGTCCTGGATGTGCCGAGTATGGTCCCGCCTTTTGGAAGTATCCCTGAGACTGCCCTGACATCCAATGGCATTGTTTCATTATCTCTTAACCCCTTCCATCCGCTCCTTATACCTATAGTCTCAAAACCTTCATTAAACGCCTTCCTCACTACAGCCCTTATAACAGGATTCAAACCAGGGCAGTCACCACCACCAGTTAATACGCCTATTTTTTTCATCTCACTCACTCCCTATACTCTATCCCTCTAAAACCAGGGGTTTCAGCACTTTCTTTTCTTGACGGTTCCTTATGAGATTCTCTCTGAACAATCTTGGCGACATGAACCTTTACCGTAATCGCCTCTTCTATGCCCAGCATGTCCTGCACCCGTCCTTTCACCACCCCTTGTATCCTCTCAGTAACTTCCGGGATATTCGCATCAGACCACAATGCAACCCTGCAGGATATGTTTACGCCTTTTCTACTGGCAATCGCATCGGCTTTTAGCTCCTTGACCTCCTCTATCTGCCGTGCTGCACGTTTTATGAAATCTTCTATCGCCATGAGAGATACGGTTATCTGCCCATCCGGATTGTTAAAGGCTATGAATTTCTCTCTCATAAACTTTCCTAGCGCCAACTGCACATTTGACCAGCCGATAAGAACTATCAACAATGCCCCTGCAGCCGTAGCAACCCAGAAATAGGCGTTTGGCAATGATTTGATATGGAGTTCAATATCCCCCATATCTATCACCCCCTTAAAATGAAGTGCAACGGCAAGTAAAAACATTCCCAATATTAAAAAGATTAATGTATAAATTGTTATAACTATACCATGTAATATCCTCATTTTATCCCCCCTTTCCCTTCTGACGCTGGCATCTCTATTCCCTGGACGTTGACATTAACGTCAGTGAGGATTATACCAGTCAACTTCTCTACGGCGTTTTTTACGTTCTCCTGGACCCTGAATGCCACGTCTTGAACATTAGCGCCATATTCTACTATAAACGAAACCGTAACCTTAATCTCATTTCCCCTGGTCTCAACCGCTACACCGTGAGGACATTCCTCGCACCTTAAGAATTCTGCAAACTTACCCCGTATGCCAATGCTGCCCATCCTCGCTACGCCCTTTATTTCTTTTGCAGCAAGATATGCCAGCCTGCTTATCACCCCATTATGAACCCTCACAATTCCTAATTCTGTCTTTTCCTCATTCTTCTTCATCCCGTTAGACCTCCCTATCCTGCCTCCTCTAATACGGATTCAACAAAGTCTGTATATATCTGTCCCCTTATGAACTGCGGGTTATGGAATACGCCTTTATGAAAGGGTATGGTCGTCTTGATAGGTTCCACAACGTATTCATCCAATGCCCTCTGCATAATACGTATCGTATCCTGGCGGTTTTTACCATACGTTATTAGTTTCCCGAGCAATGAATCATAATAAGGCGAGACGTCATAACCCGGGTAGGCATGGGTATCCACCCGCACACCAGGTCCACCGGGTAGAATATAGTTGGTTATCCTGCCTGGTGAAGGCATGAAATTATTATCAGGGTCCTCAGCATTTATCCGCGCCTCTATCGCCCACCCGTTAACCTTGACGTCATCCTGATTGTAAGATAACCTTTCACCATTAGATATCTTAATCTGTTCTTTTATAAGGTCGATACCAGTCACCATCTCTGTCACAGGATGTTCCACCTGAATTCTCGTATTTACCTCCATAAAATAGAAATTATTAGACTCATCCAGCAAGAATTCCACAGTGCCGGCATTAACGTAGTTAACTGCCTTTGCCCCCCTTATAGCCATATCACCCATTCTTTTTCTCATCTTCAGGTCAAGTGCAGGAGAAGGGGATTCCTCTATAAGTTTTTGATGACGCCTCTGGATGGTGCAGTCACGTTCACCCAGATGAATGACGTGTCCATATTTATCTGCCAGAATCTGGAACTCGATATGCCTGGGCCGGGGTATATACTTTTCTATATATACAGCCGAATTGCCAAATGCTGCCTCAGCCTCAGTCTGTGCTGTCATCAACGCACTGATTAACCTGACGTCATTATGGCATATCCTCATCCCCCTGCCGCCCCCGCCTGCTGCTGCCTTTATGATAACAGGATATTTGATGCGTTTGGCAGTGTTGAGTGCCTCTTCCTTATTTTTTACAATGGAAAGACTGCCCGGTATTACAGGTAATCCGGCCTTTTTCATCATTTCCTTTGCCCGCATCTTATCCCCTAAGAGTCTTATATTTTCAGGCGTAGGACCTATAAACGTTATCTGGCATGACTCACAAACCTCGGCAAAATGGGCGTTCTCGGCAAGGAAACCATACCCCGGGTGTATCGCTTCCACATCCGTTATCTCTGCCGCACTGATGATTGCCGGTATATTAAGATAACTATTCACTGATTGAGCCGGTCCTATGCATACAGCCTCATCAGCAAAGCGGACGTGGAGTGAATTTTTATCAGCCTCTGAATATACCGTTACACTCCTTATGCCCATTTCTCTGCATGCCCTGATTATCCTGAGGGCTATTTCGCCTCTATTGGCAATCAATATCTTTGAAAACATTTATGATGGCTCTATCGTAAATAAGACCTGCCCGAATTCAACAGGCTCTGCACTCTCTACCAATATCTCTTTCACCTTACCCTTGACCTCTGACTTTATCTCATTCATCAATTTCATCGCCTCAATGATGCATATCACCTGGCCTGCCTCTATATCCTGCCCAACTTCTATAAATGGCGGTGCGTCAGGAGAAGGCGACCTGTAAAACGTCCCTACCATAGGGGATTTAATCTCTATCATGCGAGCAGAAACTCCCGGTGCTTCTTCCTCTGCCACAGGATGAGGAAGAACCCTGGGAGGCGAGGGAGACACCTTCTCAACTCTATCCTCTTCTATGCCCCTGATAGTTTTTTTAAGACGCACCTTCAGCCCATCCTTTTCTATCTCAAGTTCAGTCAGGTTATTCTCATTCATAAGAGCAATCATCTCTTTAATCTCTTTTAGGTTCATATTTTAATTCCCCCCTTACACCCTTGAGACATATCCCCTTATCCTCGTATCCACCTTGACCGTATCACCTGTCTCCACAAATAAGGGCACCTGGATTGTCGTCCCGGTCTCTAATTTCGCCTGCTTTGTCCCGCTCTTGGCTGTATCTCCTTTTATGCCAGGCTCTGTATATTCCACTTTTAACTCTACAAATATAGGTGGTATCACCTCTACAAGTTTACCCTCACATATAGAGACCGTAATCTCCATATTCTCTTTTAAGAAATCTGCCACATCACCCATATCCTCTTCTGAAAATGCTGCCTGCTCGTAGCTCTCCTGGTCCATAAAATGGTACGTATCCCCTGCTCTATAAAGGTACTGCATCTTCTTGTTCTCAACAAATATATCTTCTAATTTATCAGATGACTTGAACGTCCTGTCTATGGTTGTCTTCATCTTCATATTCTTGAGCCTCGTGCGCACAAAGGCTGAACCCTTTCCTGGCTTGATATGCTGGAAATCAAGGACAGTGAACAAATCCCCGTCTAATTTTATCGCCATGCCATTTTTAAGTTGATTTATAGATATCATACTCCTAAAACCTCGCATCCTTTCTCTGTCACTATCGCCATATCTTCTATCCTTATCCCACCCCATTTAGGCAGGTATATGGCGGGTTCTACTGTAAAGACCATTCCCGGCACCAATTCCTTATCATTTCTCATAGAGACATGCGGCTTTTCATGGACTTCCATACCAACCCCGTGTCCAACAGCATGCCCGAAGAACGGACCATAACCTTTCTTCTCAATATATTCCCGGGTCGCCTTATCTATTGAAGAAATCTTTATGCCAGGCTTTATCTTACTTATTGCCCGCCTTTGAGATTCAAACACTATCTTATAAATCTTATTTGCAATAGCGTCCATTTTACCTAAAAAGAACACCCTTGTCAAGTCAGAAATGTAACCCTCATAATCTACCCCCATATCCACCAATACAGGCTCATGCAACATGATCTTTTTATTTGTAACAGGGGCGTGCGGCAGAGATGAATTAATTCCGGATGCTACTATAATATCATACGCACCTTTCCTTGCACCAGAGCGTTTTAAAAAATAGTCTAATTCAATTGCCAATTCCCTTTCTGATATACCTTGTTTAAGGATTCCTTCTAAGTATTCAAATGCCTTTCTCGTTATGGATACAGCCTTTTTTATCAGGGCTATTTCAGAACTATCCTTTATCTCTCTAAGAGACTCTACTGTGTCTTTAACAGGCACAAGCCCTGTTCCATGACTGATATCCTGTAATTTCTCCCAGAATGCATGGGACAGCCATCTTGATTCAAACCCTAATCTTTTTACGCGCCTCCTCTTTGCAAGTTTAGAGGCTGATTCATAGATGGGACCGTCAGTTATACAAAGTTCAACCTGAGGTGCAGTCCTTTTTACCTCTTCTTTGTATCGGAAATCCGTAATGAGAAATGGCTTATCCCTCGTAACGAGGAGCCACGAATCATCTCCACGGAATCCGGTAAGATATGAGATGTTTATACTCTTAGATACAAGTAATGCATCCAATCCTTCAGCAGAAAGTTTCTTCTGTAACCTTTTTAATCTCATTCATTCCTCTCCAATGTCTTATATATAGCCTCCAATTCCTGTTTATAGAATGCCTTTGTGGGATAGAGCCAGGAAGCGGTTTTAAATTCCTTTATCGCCAGGTCTATCTTTTCTCTATCTTTTCCGCCTGCCCATTTCCAGTAAATCAACCCTAACCTGTAGTGGTAAAATGGCATGTAGTAATTATACTTTATAGCCTTCTCATACGAATTTATTACTCTCCTTACATCCTCATCCTGAACACCTTCACCCCTATTTGCCTTTACATCTAAGATGGTTTCATAGGTTCGTGCAAGGTCAAAATGATATTCGCTAAAGGTATGGTCATATTTAATGGCATTTTGTAATAATGGTATCGCCACATTCAACCTTTCAGGGGTTTTCCCCATACCATCCATATACCTTGAAGCAGCATTAGCATATATTTGAGCACGCAGAGGCATCAATACTAAATATGTAGAAAGGCACGCTCCCAGAATAATTATAGAAGCGGCTGCCCCTATTACCCACCTTCCTCCAAGGTCCGCCTGAGGCGGATGCCACTTTGAAATGGATATTTTATAATCACTGTTAGAATATGAGGATGAGACAAGCCCTATGAAAATCCAGAAAAACGTAGATATTCCCGGGATATACAAATTAAAATCTACTATACTATGGATGAGAAAGGCGATTATCCCTAAGGTCAGTCCCATCCGTAACACCTGATTTTCACCACCTTTTTTCCAGTTATGAAATACAAGCCACAAAAAACTGAAAACAAGCCACATATATGCCAGGAATGCAAAGATACCTGACTCAACCCATACCTGAATATAATTGTTATGGGCAAGCTGGGTCTCTTCTGCATCTGGCAATTTATACCGCGGATAGATAGAGCCAAACGTTCCTGGTCCAAATCCCAATAAAGGTCTGTCCTCTATCATGTCCACTGCTGCCTTCCAGTATTGGAGCCTTACATTGAAAGAACCTAAGAGGTTTTCTATACGAGGAACACGAGCAGGATTGATTGAATAAAGGGCCGATATAGCAATAGCAGCAATAAGGATACACGATAAAATCAGTTTTCCTCCAAGGCGGATGTCCCACTTATTCCTCTTTAATACCTCCGGTCTAAATATAAAGATATATAGAAGCAAGGTTAGTCCAAATGCCAGCCAACCGCCCTTGGAATATGTAAGAAATAGTATTATTATACCTGCAAATAAAATAATTAAATATGCTCCCCTCTGCCATATTTTGTTGGATAAGATTATAAGGCTTAATAAAACAGGAAACATAACCACTAAATACCCTGCCAATGCCGGGGCAAATACAAAGAAGGAAAATACGGCATTATCCTTAAGCCTTATCTGAAACTGCGGGGTAGATGTAATCGCTGACGGGTGAGCCCTGACGTACTCCCGTGTTGCCTCAAATCCCCAGAAATACTGGTAATAACCATAACCCACCACAAGGACATACGCCGCTGCCATTGTGAACAATAAGAGATTAATGTCCTTTTTTGAGGTCAGTTCTACGTTATTTGCCACTACAAAATACAGGAGGGCGTAACTTAGAAATTGAAAGGTAAGGGATATACTTTCATGTAAGTTGACAGACATGAAGATTGAGATGATGAAGAATAAAAAAAAGATACCCAGGGGCAGGCTAATGACAGTCTTTTTAAAAGTGAATTCACCTTTAAGGCACATCTCAAGAAGCCATACCATAGCCATTATGAGTATGAGCAGTTGGAAGAGTGTATTAGACCATTTGAACGTTACTCCGCATATGAGGGGTCTGGTAAATATCAATAGGGCAAGTGAAATCAGGATAATTTTCTTACTTAATTGCATTACCGCTCGCCCTTTCCAGAACTATTATTATAGTTATTATGGCAAGGCTCTGCAATAATATGATGAGGCTTCCAGTTATACTGACAGAATTTAACAGCAGTGCACCAGAACCTATGGCTAATGCAACCAGATAGATAAATAAGACCGCCTGCTTCTGCGTCATGCCCAGGCTGCACAGCCTGTGAGAAAAATGATTCTTATCCCCTGTAAATATAGACTGCCTCCTCCTAACCCTGATATAGATAACTGATAGGGTATCAAATATTGGAATGGCTAATATCAGGACAGGCATAATGGCAGGCATAATCGTTGGGCTTT
>CAYVEO010000010.1:36504-53038 GCA_964449965.1 uncultured Planctomycetia bacterium | reverse complement strand
GTTGGGTGCGGGGAGACTGTTTATATCCTCAATAAAACTCCCTGCCTGATTTCTTAATACCTTGCCATCCTCCTTTGCCCATAATCCAGCCAGTCCATCCATGCTTTCTTTCCTGCAATATCTGTCTAACAATTCTTCAAGCACGTATTCTCCGTCACCTATACATACATAATCCACGCCGTCCAGACCTATCGTGTCTTCCGGATGTATGGATGCATGGTAACCGCCCAACACTATCGGAAGATTGAAATTTGTCTTTATCTCATTAACTGCCATTTTGATATACTGCATGTAAAGCGTATTGGACGAGATACCTATAATGTCCGGTTTATCTTTCTTTATATTTCTTGCAAGATGCCTCTTCCAATCCCTCCTGTGAAACGTCATGTCAGATATAGTAGCAGTATGGCTTGTCCTCTCATTAAGATAAGTAGCCAGGGACGTAATCGCTATGTCAAGTGCGCTAAAATCCCCTCCTAATGTGACATTGACAAATTGTATCTTCATACGAATCTCCGGACCTTGCGCATCAGCCTCTTTATCCCGTTTGGTGAAATCAGGTGTCTTGCAATATACCCCCATCTAAACGGGTGCATGTAAAAAGAAAATAGCGCCTTTTTCTGAAGGGATTTAAGCCGGCTAAGGATGAGATTATCGCCGCTAAATGCACGTTTTGAGTAATAGTCAAAGTCATTAAAATCATCACTTATGCGGAGCCCTGTTTTTTTAACCATATCATACAGGTATGTCCCCGGTATAGGCGTGGTAATGGAAAAGGTTGCCTCTTTCAATTTTAATGAAGCAGCAAATCGGATGGTCTTGTTAATCTCATCCTCACTCTCACCAGGTGCACCTAACATAAAGAAACCGAGCGCGCTTATATGGAGGCGGTTGGCAAAAGTCACTACCTGTCTAACCTCATCAAGCGTTATCCCCTTTCTATAGACGTCATTCAGTATATTCTGACTGCCTGATTCTATACCAAGATGTATGTTTCTCAAGCCAACCTCAAACATCCTCTTCAACAATTCCTCATCTACCGTATTGGCACGGGTATTGCAGCCCCACAGGATGTTTATATTTTTCTCTTCAGCCAGGTCACAAAATTCCATAACCCAGTTTTTATTCACAGTAAATGTGTCATCATGGAAAAAGAGTCCTTCTATTTTATATCTGTCCTTTAAATAGACCATCTCTCCCACTACGTTTTCAGGACTCCTAACCCGTAACTTCTTGCCAAAAAGGCTCTCCAGGGTAGGCTGGCAGAAGGTGCAGCGATATGGACAACCCCTTGAGGTAATCATCGTTGTGCCTCTCGTTCCCATCTTTACAGAATCAAGATAATTCCACGCATTGGCATACTTATCCATATCTAATAAATCCCTGTCAGGGACAGGGATAGTATCTATGTCCTCTGTAAGGTCAAGTTCCTTATTTTCAAAATCCGTCATGCCATTCCTTGGGCAGACAACCCCTTTCAGTGATTCTATCTCTATATCAGGAAAGGTCTCTACGACACGTGTGAATGTTTTCTCGCCTTCTCCGAGGATAACCATATCTACATAATTTATCACGCTCTCATGAGCCATCGTAGCATGCGGACCTCCTGCCACAACAAATGCCCCATTCTCCCTCGCCATCCTTGCTATTCTTATACCATCCCTGTACATTATGGTATCTAAATATATCCCGACTATATCAGGGCTGATGTCATCTAAGTTCTTCCTCACCACTTCAAGGGACCTGGTCCATGTGGTATCAATAATAGACACCTCAATGTCCGGCATGCGTTTCTTCAAATATGCTGCTATATAAGCGATACCCAATGGCGGGTCACCGGAGATGTATTTGAATCGCGGGAATACAAGAGTCACACGCAGTTTTCTGCTATGCAATACCTTATCACATCCTTAAATTTTATTAGAAACCAATTTGACTTCTGTCTATCCATCACATTTACTTTTTCAAAAATTGCGGTAATGCCCCTATTTTATCACAATATTTCCCAATAACCGCCTTTGTCTGGTCCAATACGTCTTAGCAACCCCTTTTCTTTTAACGTATGAATATTTTTGTCAATAGCGGTTGAACTAATTCCAATCTCGGTTGATAATTCTTTCTTTGAAATATACGGATTAACCTTCATTAATTCCAGAATCTTTCTCTGACTTTCTACCAACTTTTCTACCAACCCATCTACCAACCTTTTTACCCCCTTTTCCGTATCTAATTGCGTCGTGCCAGCAATTTTCAAATACTCCCTGCTTGGTTTGAAAACAACATAGAAGTGTGTCTCGGTAAAATGAAATTTCGGAACTGGCGCATTCTCTGCTTTGCAATATTCTTTTATACGCTCCATCCCTGAACCAATCTTTTCTCCAAAATGAATTCTTGAGAACAAATCCGCAATAATCTGATTCCGCCTGAATAAGTTGTAGTTCTTGCTGTGTTATCATTTAGAATTCCTATTAAATTACCTCATTTCATTACAGAAAACCCCTTTTAGACTCTTATCTACTTTGGCTCTCCGTTATTTAACTATCTGAATATTCAACAAATAAGAACGCATTTCCTTATCATCTATTATCGCATGAATAGCCAACATTATGGCTGGAGGTTTTGCTGCATCATCCAATAGGATTTCATCTGTAAATGTCTGTCCACCCTTACCGCTAAAAGTTTTCCCTTTATAGCGATAGTTCACAACATCTTCTATCTCTACACGATTCTTTAAATCTAAGAGGTAATCCCATCTAAGGTCAGTACACTCAACATTTACTCCTTTCACGATTTTCCATGATATCTTAGTCGGAACCCCCACGTTGATATGAAATATAAAAGGTTCTACAAAATCAATCATGTCATTTCTTATTGGCACTTTTTCATGTAATTCCAGAATAGATTTACCTTCTCTCTTCCGTTTCTCCACCTCTGCCTTATATTCCGGGGTTTCCTTTACTGTAACTGTAATAATTTCTGATTCACCTGAGTTATCGGCATGGTCTATAGCCTTAGCTTGAAGACGATAGATGCCCGGGTCATATATAAGGGTATCCCATATATCTTCATAAGGCGGCGATGACCGAGAGGCGATTTCATTACCATTTATAAAGAACTTTAATTCATCTATTCCAGACATATCATCAGTAGCTTCGGCAATTATTTTGACTTCTCCGGATACCACTGCTCCATCTTGGGGAAAAATAATCTTGACTTTCGGAGAGGTAACATCTCCTGTAGAGTTCATAATGCGAATACGGATATCTTTATGTGCTTTATTCCCACCAATATCTTTTGCCCATACTCCAAAGTTGTAGTATCCATTTTTTATACTGTTTAAATCCACCTTCTTCCTAAACGGGGGCTCAGTCATGTATGCAAGTTTCCGAGGATGTTGATTTTCTGTAATACAAAATACAACCTCAGCAATGCCTGCATTATCTGAAATCTTTGCTTCAAATTCTGCCTCACCATCTAATACTGCATCACCTTGTGGAGAAATTAAAGATACATTCGGCCCTTGTGTATCAATAAATAAGGAATACTTACCACTTTGCCCGCTAACCCCTTGTTCTGTTTCACAAATAATCTGAAAATGATACTCTTTATCAGGCTCCAAATAAAGTTCTTTTCCCTGGATAATGCGATTACTTCTCTGGTTATCTGGTAACTTATTAACAATTTTAATATTATAGTGGTAGTTCCCATTCTTACTCTTATATATATCTTGCACTCGTTCTCCGAATTGAATCATGTTTTCCATATTTTCCTCAACCCCATAACAGATTTTAGATGTAGCCGGAATATCCGTCGACCAGGATATCTGTTCAGAAGAGAATTTAATATTATATATAAGTGGAGGTAAGTCAATTCCCTTTTCTGTTTTCCGTCTAAGGTCTGACATTAGCCCCAATATAACATTTTTATTCTTTTCTGTCATTAGACCAGTAACCTCAATCGCCCGTTGATATGCAGAAACTGCGGCAATAAAATCTTTTTGATTTAGATAAACATTTCCTAATCCCAAAAAAGCCTTTTGACGTACCTCGTCTAAAAGGTCCTCTTTAATTAAAGATTCAAGTCGATAGGCATTTTTAACTCTACCTATCATTGAAGAGCACCATTCATTCAGAACGCTTACATTATTAATCAGTTTCCAATCAGGATATAATTGTAATATTTTTTCAAGTATAGAAATAGCCCCCTGGTAATCTTCCAGTTCAATCCTGTTTTCTGCATTAGTGAACAAACCGAGAGTCTGCCAGTCAAAACCAGAACCGGCCTTTATGAGTTGGGCTTTAGCTGTTGTCTCAGGCTTAAGTTCTAACTTGCCCGGATATCCATAAAAACTCGTAAGAAAAATGGATTCCGAGCATAACGCCAGGTAAGGACGAAAAGACATGAATTCTTCATATAATTTCAGAGCCTCTTCATGTTTCTTCTCCCAATAATGATCCATTATAAGTTTACTGTAGATTTCAGTAATATATGACACCCTGTGAACATCGGATTCTGCTGGAAAATCCTTAATTAACTTTTTATAATAAGGTAAAGCTAATTGGGGATTATTTTGCTTGTAATAATAAAAATCGCCTAACTTACAGAGGGCATCAAAGGCATGTTTATCCCGGGGATATTTTTCCACTACATCCATATATGCCTTAACAATTTCGGGCTCACTTACTTTTATATCGGGTAGTTTAAATAGGGGCATCTCAATTTCTTCCGGGAAAAATTCCTTGGATTTTTGGTAGCCGTATATTTCTTCATAGAGTTCAGCAATTTTCAATGAGGCCTCCGCTGCCAAGGTACTACCTGGTAGAGTAGATATTATTTCTTGATAACCTTGTATGGCTTTCTCTAAATCTTGTGGACCATATTGAGAACTTAATTCCATAAGAATCTTTGCCCTCTTTTCTGGATCTGTTTCTTTCCTCAAATCTTCATTTCTTTTCTTTCTTTCTTCTTCAAAACGGAGTCTCCATTTTACTTGTTCCTCTTTTCCATTTTCTATCCTTTCAGCCAGTTCCTCTTTTTCCTCCGATGACATTAGCTCTGAACCAAAAAACGATTCTATTCCTTGTTCTCCTGCCCCTTGCGATTTCTTTACTCCTGATGAAGAAAGAAAGTTTTTTGTCCACTCTGGCCTCAGGTCTTCTGCTCCTGTCTTTAGTCTTTCTTTCCATTGGGCATCATCAAGTCTATTAACATCTTTCTCAACAAATTCGTAATAACTCATTACATATCCAATAGCCGCTTGAGAATTGCCTTTATCGTCCTTGAAAATAACTACAATAGGATTGTAATAACCCGTCCCCGCATGCAACACCTGTTTATTATAAGAATCCGTACATACATCTGCTACCATCATAGGTTCCTTTATTTCAAAGTTCATTAACCATGAACCAAAATAATGGATGTCGCTCTTTTCTTGATCTGTCAAAGATTCCCCGTCAATCTCTTTTTGAGCATATTTTGCAAATCCGTTTAATCCGTCTATTGCCTCTTTGAATAAATCGCGGTATTTAACCGGGAAAACATCCCGTTCAGAAAGTGTTGTCATCACTCTCTGCAATAAACCGGCTACTTCCTTGTAGAATTCAGGTATGGGTTCAATATACCCTCCGCCTCTTGATAAACCAGCCGCAGTATATGTATGTTTTGTATAAAGGATATAAAGATGCCTGAGTTGAGCCCAGCTGGACAGGGCAGTATTAAGTTTCTCATCCTGCCATGCCTTAGTCTGCATGAAGAATGGATATTTTTGGTCAAATTCCTTGAGTAAAATTTTCAGGGAATAAAGCCAGTTATTATAAATGCTTTTTCGCCAATCGTCTTCTGAATATTTGGAAAATTTCGTTTTCATATTTTGAAGTTTTGTTCTCAATTCTGTATACTTCTCTATATCCATTTGCAGATGTTCTTCAGCCCTTTCAGACTCCAAAATAGTCGCCATTATATCCAGTCCTTTAGGCAGAAACCTCCCCTCAACATATGGAGCAGATACTTGAGAAAAGACTTCACTATCGGGAACATAACGCTCACCCATAAACTGAATGTATTTCTTGAGCATGGGTAGGTCTTCAGGCGAGGTTAATAGAGGAACTATCACAGAATCAGGGTATTCTGGCTTTTCAAATTCTTTGCGCAAACGAGTAAGATTTTCTGACTCAGTCAAAATATTCAAGTCAAATTTCTCGCCAAATATATTCGTTATTGCTTCTTGGACCATCAGCGGTGTAATGCTATCTGGCGGGTTGATAAATAAGGTAATTACCTCATATATCTTTTTCCATTCCTGCTCTATTTGCGGATTATCTTTGAGTATGATTGCTATAACTGCCGCCTGAACAAGTTCTCTATTGAACCTTTTATCATTTACATGAAATATCTTACGGCTAAGCCATTTCATACATTTGAAATACCTTTCAATCTGAGGGTCCCCTTTATAATATCCCCGCACCTTATACTGGGTATAATCTTCATCAGGATGATAACCTGTTTCTTTATGTTCGTTAACCTTCTTTACTATTTCTGCGGCTTTATTTTTTATATCTTCGGGGGCTGACACAGACTTATCAAGGAGATGGCAGGCTACTGTAAAAAAAACTAAATTGTCTTCCAAAGCATCCTTTATGATAGGGTTTTCCCTATTTTTATCCGCCACTAACGCCGTGCATTTCTCCTGCATATCCAGGCATAGTTGCTCAAGCATATTATACAGGTAGTCCTTCTCTACTGTCTTCAATAAATTTTCCTGTATAGCGTATAGAAGGGATAATATTGCGTCTGTAGTCAAGAAAACACAGAGTTCGTCCTTTAGCTCCAGACTATAATAAGATTGGGCAAGGTTGTCACTTTTGAAGTCAGCCAGAACAATAAACCCTTGCTCAAATAGTTTTTCTCTACCTGCAGTGGTAATAGAAAAATATCTCTCAATGTCTGACAAATTAGATGGTTCGCCGATCTTATCCGTTATCTGTCCAAAAACTGTAAAAGTATTAATTAGCACAATAACGGTAATTAATAAAACTATAATTTGTATTTTCTTAACCATTGATTATTCCATTTTTTCTGAAAAACTTCATAAGAATCTAACATATATCAAAGATTATCTTTAAATCGGCTGGTCTTGGGCGGTGACACGCAATATCTCATCTATAGTAGTAATGCCTGCGAGGGCTTTCTGGATGCCATTCTCACGTAAGGTAGCCATGCCGTTTTTCCTGGCTGCCTCTTTTATCCTTGCCTCTGGCGCCTTTTGCATAATGAGGTCTTTTATCTCAGGTGTAAGGACAAGCACCTCTATAAGCCCCACTCTTCCGGCATAACCTGTGTTAAGACATTCAGGACATCCTTTACCGCGGTATAGGATAATTTCTTTATTCTCAACTCCCACCGCTGGAGTAAGTTCCTTTTTCAGCCCCTCATGGACTGCATAAGCCTCTTTACACCGTGTGCATATCTTCCTGATAAGTCTCTGGGCTGCTACCATTATAACTGAAGAGGTTATCAGGAATGGTTCAACGCCCATATTTACAAGCCGGATTATAGAGCCAGCCGCATCAGTGGTATGGAGAGTGCTCAATACTAAATGACCTGTCAGGGCAGACTTTATCGCTATATCCACAGTATCAAAATCCCTGATTTCACCTATCATTATGACGTTCGGGTCCTGCCTTAAGATAGACCTCAAGGCACCTGCAAACGTCAAGCCAATATCAGGATGGACAGTAACCTGATTAATCCCTTCCAATTGATATTCAACAGGGTCTTCTACAGTCACTATGTTCTCTTCAGGAGAATCAACGAATTTCAATATGGAATAAAGCGTCGTAGTCTTGCCGCTGCCTGTAGGCCCGCATATCAGGAGCATACCGTGTGGTTTTGAAGCGCATCTCTCGATGTCTTCAAGTGCCTTTGGTTCAAATCCTAATTTCTCCATATCCAGGGTTAATTGGGATTTATCCAATATCCGTAACGCTGCCTTTTCACCAAAACTTGATGGCAATATGGATATTCTAAAATCCACCTCTCTCTCCCCCAATCTTATCTTAAATCTGCCGTCTTGAGGCAGGCGGCGCTGTGCAATGTCAAGCTGAGCCATTACCTTCAGACGCGATATGATGGCACTATGCATGGATTTTGGCGGCGCCTCAAATTCCTGTAACACCCCGTCTATCCTGTACCGGACACGCAGCTTACTTTCTAAAGGTTCTATCAAAAGGTCGCTCGCCCGTCTCTGGACCGCCTGGGAAAGAAAGATATTCGTTATCCTGACCACAGGCGTCTCCTGGGTCAATCTCATCAACTGGGTTGAATCCAGTCCTTCTTCTTTCTCCTCTTCCACTAACTCTAATTTCGTCTCTTTAATGTCCTTAATTATGGATTCAAGGGTTGAATAGGCGCTCTGACCGTAATATTGGTCTATCGCCTGCGTTATGTCTTTCTGAGTGGCAATTATAGGTCCTATCTCCATACCTGTAATTGCCTTTACGTCATCCATAGCAAATATGTTCAATGGGTCTGCCATTGCTACGGTAAGCGTATTGCCTATTCTTGAAATAGGGATAATATTATAGTGTTTGGCAAGTTCCTTGGGAACCATCTTTACAATTGATGGGTCTACCCTGAGTTTGGCTAAGTTTACAGCGGGGATATTTAACCCCTGGCTCAATGCCGCAAGCAGGTCTTTCTCGCCTACGTACCCCCCCTCTACGAGGATTTGACTCAAGCGTCCGCCTTTCTCTTTCTGAAGGCGTAGTGCCTCTTCAAGTTTCTCATCAGTCAGTAATCCGCCCTCAATCAATATTTTGGTTAATCTTTCCTTAATGGATATAGCCATGTTTTTTATTTATAATATTTCTCTATCGCCTCTTTTATATCGGTCATGGTACTCACGAATACCTGGACCTTACATTTCGTCACCAATTCCACGTCCTCAACCGCCTGTCCGTTTAATGGGTCTGCCATAGCGATAGTAAGGACATTGCCCATTTTGTCTATAGGAACGAGCATGTATTGCAGGGCAACGTTCTTCGGGATAAGTTTTGTTACCGCGGGGTCAATTTCATAATTCTCCAGAGGCAGATAAGGGAATCCAAACTGGGCCGTGAGTGACTGGGCAATTTCTTCTTCCTTGACAAATCCTAACTTTACAAGTATCTGGCCCAAAAGCCCTCCGCTCTCTTTCTGAACCACAAGGGCGCTGTCCAACTTCTCTCTGGTTATTACCCCGCGTTCTATTAATAGTTCCCCTAATTGTTTGGAAATAACCCGTCTAAGAAGTCTCATTTATCTCCTCAACAGCCTTTCTAAATCCTCAACGTTAGTTGACCTTCCCGTCGCCTCATCAAGTGTAATCGTCTTATTTATATATAATTCGTAAAGTGACTGGTTCATAGTCTTCATAGACTCCTTCTGGCTGGTTTGTATTACGGAATATATCTGGTGGACCTTTGATTCCCGTACCAAGCTCCTCACTGCCGGATTGACCATCAGCACCTCAAGCGCCAGGACCCTCCCTTTACCTATTTTGGGAATCAACTGCTGGGACAAAACCCCCATCAGGACAAAGGAGAGCTGTGTCCGCACCTGCTGCTGCTGATGGGATGGGAAGACGTCTATTACACGGTTGATGGTCTGGACACAATCAGAGGTATGGAGTGTAGCAAATACAAGATGTCCTGTTTCGGCTATGACTAAGGCAGCCTCTATAGTCTCTAAGTCCCTCATCTCGCCTATTAAGATAACGTCAGGGTCCTGTCTCAGGACGTGCTTCAATGCCTGGGCAAATGAATGGGTATCACTATTTACCTCCCGCTGGTCAACTATCGCCTTCTTGTTTTTATGGACGTATTCTATGGGGTCCTCAATCGTAACAATATGGCAGTGGCGCTGGCTATTTATGCTGTCAATCATGCTTGCCAGGGTCGTTGATTTGCCGCTGCCTGTAGCACCGGTTACTAATATCAAGCCCTTTGGCAGTTTGCATATGTTACTTACCACCTTTACCGGCAGCCCGCATTCTTCAAAACTCATGATATTGAAAGGTATGGCCCTTATAGCCCCTCCTGCACATCCCCTTTGCACAAATACGTTCACCCTGAATCTGCTCAGACCTTCAATCCCGAATGACAAATCCAGTTCTTTCTCGGCTTCAAACCTTTTAATCTGTTCCTCGTTCAGCATGCTGTAGCATAACCGCTTCGTATCATCAGGCGTAAGCGGAGGATTTTCCGTAGGAACCAATCTCTCGTCTATTCTGAATTGCGGAGGGGTATAGGCTGTAATGTGTAAGTCAGATGCATCCCTCTTTATCATCTCGTGTAACAAATCCTGAAGATTTAACGGCATATTCCCTCCTTATACAACCTTATTACCGCTTGACTCAAAAGCCTCCTTAAGCGACTTCTTTGCCTTTTCCATTAATTCATCCACTGTCATACCATCAAGTGGATTCTCACTAATCCCTGCACTTACCGTTGGGCTCTTTCCATCTACTCTAACCTTCAATGAAAATTTGAATTTTTCCACTCCTTTTCTTATATCTTCCGCGATACGATAAGCCTCTTTCTTGTTCGTCTCCGGCATAAGCACTGCAAATTGACCGTCATCAAATAAAGCCACCTTGTTTATCCCTTCTATACTATTCATAAGTATATTTCCGATAAGATGAATCATTTCAGAAACAAGTTTCTCATCCTGCATAGACTTATACTTCTTAAAGTCGTCTATCCCGAACAGGGCAAATGAAGACGGCCTGTGGTATAGCATGCCCCTGTTTATCTCTTCAGTAATCTGCCTGATTATAAAATTCCTGGTATATAATTTGGTATCATCATCAATTACTTTTAGTTCTTCAATACGGCCTGAAATCAGCCCTAAGGATTTGCTTAAATCTCCGAGCTCATCCTTTCTGTCTAATATAGGTAGACTCTTTACCTCACCCCTGGCAAATGACCTAACCCCAAAAGAGAGTCTTATAATAGGGTCTATTATCTCCTGAACTATGTAGAACCCTAACAATGCAAGGATTATCCCTATACCAATAATAGCCGCTACATCCCATATACTCTTGCCAAATATATAAGTAAATGCTAAATATATAGAGATAAGTATCGGTATAACAGACATAAGACAAAATGCAATGATTATCTTTGACCTCAGGTCCTTTGACATAATAGATAAATCCTGCGATTTTTTCACATTCTCACCTCTCTTGCTTTACACCATTCCTTCTTAAAAAACTCATCATTAACACCACAGTCAATATGGCTCCATGGCAATACCTCTGCAAGGTCCCTTTCCCGCAATGCATAAAAATCAGGGTCTATACCGGTCTCCTTAAACGCATCCTGCCATAGTTGAAAGTTGAAATGCTCTGTCCATCCATCAAACCTGCAGCCCATCTCCCATCCCCTTAACAGCACATTGGCTAACCTTCTATCCCCTCTGGAAAAAACGCTCTCAAGAAAACTTAAACGAGGATTATGAAAGTTCATTTTTATCCACCTATTTTTTCTTATACGGCTCTTCAGGTATTCCTGTTTATCCATCAGGACGTCTATCCCTTCCATCCTCCCCCATTGAAACGGCGTATGAGGCTTTGGGACAAAATTGGAAACACTGGCTGTTACCTCACCCCATTTCCCGTCTAATTCTTTCCTCGTGCCGGATACATTAAGAATCAACTCTGCCATGCCGTCAATGTCCTCATATTCTTCTGAAGGGAGTCCGAGCATAAAGTATAATTTTATCTTCCTGCGCCCCGCCTGATAGATTAGTCTGGCTGTTTTAAAAAGTTCTTCTGTTTCCAATCTTTTATTAATTACCCTCCTTAAACGTTCTGTCCCTGCCTCAGGGGCAAATGTGAGAGAACTGCTTTTAGTGCACTGTAGTATATGGTCTAAGTTCTTCAGAACGCTATTAGCCCGCAGCGACGGCAGGGATATATTCACGCCCTTATCTTTAAATGTTTCACGTAACCGGCTTATCAATTCCATTATATACGAATAGTCCCCCGTAGAGAGTGAAAGCAGGGAAATTTCCTCATAACCTGTATTTGCAAATGTCTCACCAGCCAGTCTTATTACCTCCTCTATAGACCTATCCCTCCTCGGTGAATAAATACTCGTAGCCTGGCAGAACCTGCATTTAGACGGGCAGCCTCTCATCACTTCTAATCCTATCCTGTCGTGAATAATCTGAATAAACGGGACAACAGGCTTAGTTGGATAATGGGCTTTATTTAAGTCATGAACAGTCCTCTTTTTTATCCTTTCAGGAAGCCAGCTAAACCCTGGAGTAAGATGCTTCACTTTTCCCAGATGGTCATATTCCGCATTGTAGAACGAAGGGACATAAACCCCGGGTATCCTGGCAAGATGGAACAATAATTCCTCTTTTTCTCTGCCAGATACCCTGCCATTCCCCTGAGAGAGCCTAATCTCCTTATATATATCTACAATTTCTAATAAAGCCTCCTCTGCCTCGCCTATAAGAAAGAGGTCAAAAAACTCAGACATTGGCTCAGGGTTCAATACACAGGGTCCTCCGCCTATTATTAGAGGTAACCCATCCCTTAAATTACTCTTTTTGGGAATACCGCCCAAATCCAGCATATTCAGCACATTGGTATAAGACATCTCGTACTGAAGGGAAAAACCTACAATGTCAAATTGATTAAGAGGGGTGTGGGTCTCAAGTGAGGACAGGGGATAAGATTTTTCTCTCATCAGTTTCTCCATGTCTATCCATGGCGCAAAGACCCTTTCACAGGCAACATCCTCTCTCTGGTTCAGGAGTGAATAGAGTATCTTAAATCCTAAATGGCTCATGCCGATTTCATATACATCAGGGAAAGAGAGTGCTATCTTAACGTCCACACCGTTGTGGTCCTTACAGATTGAATTCCACTCATTCCCGATATACCGTCCGGGTTTTAATACAGAATCAAGAATATCCATATAATCTCAAAAAAAATCGCTAAGGTCCCTCCTAATCTTTGCAAGAAAGGACCTTAGCGAAACCGCATTTTTTACTTCTTTTCCTTCAAACATTGAACTACAGCAAGTGCTATGGCCAAAAGCAAACATGAATCAGCAAATCTCAAGAAGGCATTAGGGAAGATACCAAGAAGTGACTGGCTTGCAAGCCTCATTATAATACCGAGCAATATACTCACAGCTGCTATTACTACAACGACCATTATCAAGTTCTTCACTCTACCACCTCCTTCCTCCTAAGAGTAACGGAAGTCTTTAGACTCCCACAGGTTTGGAACTCTAAAGGTTGCATTAAGTATACCACCTGTTTACACGTTTGTCAATTTATTTTTTTTAATTTTCCTTGACATTTATTAATCCATTTGATAAACTTATGACCATAAGACCATGTGCATGTGAATGAATAAATAGGAAAGGAGTCTTGTATGTTCACATTAAAGGTGGCTTTTATAATCCTTTATTATTTAATTCTATTTGTATGTGCTATATACGGCATTCATAGATTCTTTTTACTGTGTCTCTATTACAAATATAAGCGCTCAGATATTAAACCCAAAACCCATTTCCATACCCTGCCCAGGGTAACTATACAACTCCCGGTATTTAACGAGATGTATGTGGTAGAACGATTACTTGACGCTACCTCAACGATAGACTACCCTAAGGAGAAAATGGAGATACAGATACTTGATGATTCAACTGATGAGACGTCCGGTATCCTGAAAACCAAGGTGGATGAACTAAGGAGAAACGGTTATTCCGTATCTTATTTACACAGGGATGATAGAAAGGGATACAAGGCAGGGGCATTAGATGAGGGGCTAAAACAAGCCGCTGGCGAATTCATAGCCATATTTGATGCAGATTTCGTCCCCCAGGAAGACTTCCTGCAGAAAACTGTCCACCACTTTACCGATGAATCCATAGGCATGATTCAATTGAGATGGGAACATCTGAACAGGAATTATTCGTTATTAACGAGACTCCAGTCTATATTTATAGACGGACATTTTGTGATAGACCAGGCAGCCCGCAGCCGTTCAGGGAGGTTCTTCAATTTTAACGGAACTGCCGGCATATGGCGGAAAAAATGCATAGAAGGGGTAGGCGGGTGGCAGCACGATACACTGACAGAAGACCTTGACTTAAGTTACCGCGCCCAGTTATCCGGCTGGAAATTCATTTATCTGTCTGATACAGTTACACCGGGAGAACTGCCAGTAGAGATGAACTCTTTCAAGTCACAGCAGCATAGATGGGCAAAGGGGTCAATACAGACCGGTAAAAAGATACTCCCCAAAATCTGGAAAAGCCCAATCCCGTTCAAGGTAAAACTTGAAGCTACCCTGCACCTTACCAATAATGTGGCATATATGCTCTTGATGATACTATCAATACTGATGCTGCCTGTAACCCTGGTACGCTTTGACCTCGGTATGGGATGGTATAAGTTACTCATCATTGATTTACCTCTCTTCGTTGCAGCCACACTTACTGTAATAGTTTTTTTCGCCTGTTCTCAGAAGGAAATCTGCAAAAACTGGGGGGAAAGGGCACTGTTTATACCGTTGGCAATTGCATTGAGTATAGGGCTGTGCGTAAATAATGCGAGGGCTGTTCTTGAAGGCATATTCAATCACGAGACTGCGTTCCTAAGAACTCCAAAGTACAGGATTGAAACAACACGTGATACATGGAGAGAAAAGAAATACAAGGGGAAATGCGGGACGCTCCCCATCATAGAGATGTCATTAGGAGTCTATTTCACCATCACAATAATCGTTGCGTTTATTAAAAAGAATTACATGGCGATACCTTTCCTTGTCCCATTCCAGTTAGGATTTCTATACGTCTCATCCATGTCAATCCTCCAGGAATACGGGATCTGGCCCATATCTTTATCCAGGAGGAAGAATTAGATGTTGAAATTACTCAGGAAAAAGATGAAGCTAATCCTGTGGATTACCACCATACTGGTAGTCCCTACCTTCGTAGTATGGGGCACTATGGTCCGGTTTGGAGAGAAGAGGGGCCCTGCATACGCAGGGATTATCTTTGGCAGGAAGGTCTCTTTTGACGAATATAGCCAGACATTTAGAGAAGTTGACCAGCAGAATAGAAGGATGTACGGGGACAATTATTCCCAATTTGCAAAATTTATAAATCTTGAAGAACAAACCTGGGATAGACTTGTCCTGCTCTATGAGGCACGAAAACGCAATATAATAGTTACTGACAGAGAGGTTAGCGGGGAGATTGCCAAATTCCCCGCCTTTCAGAAAGACGGCAGATTTGACCAGGAGACGTACCGTAGAATATTAGGTAACGGGGCACGTGCATTTGAAGAAGAATTGCGCAGGTCTTTGATAATCTCCAGATTAAGTGAAGGGGCAATGAAGGACGTTGCCGTTTCTGACGAGGAGATTAAGGATGAGTATAAAAAAGAAAATGAGAAGGCAAGAATTTCTTATGCCCTGTTTAACCCTGAAAAATTTAATAATGAAATAAAGGTGGAAGAATCAGAGTTAGACTCCTATTACAAGACACATGAACAAACGCTTAAGAAACCTGAAGAGGTAAACGTAGAATTTATCCCCATAGAATTTGCCGGTGCAGAAAAAGAAGTCGTTATAGCAGAAGATGACGTCCGGAAATATTATGATTCCCATCTTGATGAATTTGCAGTGCCGGATACGCCGGTTGCTGCACCCGCCCCTGAAAAAAAGGAAAAGGCATCCAGGCCGCTGGATGAGGTTAAAGAAGATATCAAGAAAAGATTGACAACCTTAAGGGCGAGAAAATTGACAAAGGACAAGGCTGAAAAAATATATTATGCCCTTGTAGAAGACAAAAAATTTGAAGACGCTGCTAAAGAGTATAATCTGACTATTGGTGAGACAGGTTTCTTTTCCCAGGACAAGCCGTCTATACCCATTATAGGATTTTCATATGATATTTTAAAGTCCGCCTTTGAATTAAAACCCGGGGATTTTAGTGAACCGCACCAGTCATCCAATGGATACTATATTATAAGGCTCAAGGAGAAGAAAGAGCCTTACATACCAAAATTTGAAGAGGTTAGGGAAGAGATAGAAAAAAGCGTCCGGCAGGATAAGGCAAAAGACCTGGCACGTAAAAAGGCAGAAGAAATCCTGATTAGAGTCAAAGATACGCTGAACGAGGCAGGTTCGGGATTTGAAGATGCGGCAAAGGAACTTCAATTAGATGTCCAGGTGTCCGAGCCATTTACCAGGCGCGGCTACATCCCGGGAATAGGAATGAGTGCTGCGATAGCAGGTGCAGCATTCAGCCTCAAGGCAGGCGAGATAAGCAATGTCCTTGAGGTCCCTCAGGGGTATCTATTCTTCAAACTTAATGAATTGCTACCTGTGGATGAAGAGTTGTTTAAAAAGGAAATGGATACCTTTAAGACACGAGTCCTCAATCAGAAGAAATCAAACAATTACAGAGACTGGCTCACTAACCTAAAGGCACAGGCTAAGCTTAAGAGTAATATCGGCTCGCCC
>CAYVEO010000010.1:20047-36494 GCA_964449965.1 uncultured Planctomycetia bacterium | reverse complement strand
CCCCGTTAGCGAGACTCTTTCTTCATCTTCTTGATCTCGTTCAAAATTTTCGTCATCCTGGCATTCCCCACCATAACCAGGACGAGTAGTAAAACAAACTCTACGCTAACCATAAAGATAATGTAGATATCCCATAAATCCATGACCCTGTCCATCATATTACTTACCCTCCTTTCCTGTATTCCCTGTTTCTTTTAACTTATTTCTGGCTATCTCCACATGAATACTCTTAGGATACATCTTTATAAAATCCTCATATGCCTTCTTTGCCATCTTGTATTTCTTCTTCCTCAGGTATTTCTCTGCTATTTCAAAATAGGCATGCTCGCAATATATGCTATTCGGATTTTCCAGTACGAAGAGTTCCAGTTTTATCGGTGTATCATATAAGTCCACAGCCTCCCTGAAATCCTTATATTCTCTTGCCTGAGACTCTTTCAGTTTCTCCTTTAAGAAACCGGCCGTAGTCTTTATAATCTCCATAAGAAGTATTATGAGCAATATTATGGTAAGAGTGAAGATTATTATCAGGTAAAGTCTCATGGGGTCTTGAGCCTTTCACGAATTATCGGGTCTGTCGGGTCAACCCTGGCAGCCTCCCGCCAGAGTATATATGCCTTCTCCATTTGATTCATCTTTTCATACGAAGATGCCAGCATGACAAGGACACTCTTATGTTCATATTTATCTTCTACTCTTTTTGCCCGTGCCTCCTCAAGATAGCGTGCAGCATTTATATAATCTCTTTCAATGGTGAAGTATACCCAGCCCAGGTCATAATAGAGTTCATATCTTAACGGGTTATTATTTATGCCCTCTTTCAGGAACTTTTCCCCTTCTTCCACGCGGTTAAGATTAAAAGACAGGTGCCACCCGCCTACCCGATACGCCTTGATAAAATGCGGGTCTAACCACGTTATTAATCTAAGCAATGGCATGATTTCAGTAACTTCAACTTCTTCTAAATGCCCTTCACCTTCATGTTCATGGTGTTCTTTTTCTTGTCCATGCACTTTCCCTGCCTCGTGTGTATGAAAATATTCATCAACCTTTATCCAGAGGACGTCTGCCATCAGGGTCCTTGATTCACCCAATATATTGGCTAAGAGAGATTGCGGAGTGCTGAATATTGTGCCATCATGAGAAACAGCATACCTCTGCCTTTCTTTGTCAATGTCTAACTGCAGCAGCCCTCCTGATATCAAAAGCAAGAAACATATAACAATCCTTACCATTCTTTTTACTCAAAGTTCTTTCTTCGCGAAGAAGAAAAGTGCCATAATGAGAAATATAATAATATAGACTGCACCGTAGGACATGGCTTTTAAGATATAAATGCCTGATACTGCAGCGTTGTAAATAATAGCCTCTTTGATATTGAAATTCTCTAAATTTGGCAGAAGATAATAAAAACCTTTTGCAATAAACCTCTTTATGCCTTCTGAGCGAGATATAAGGTAGTTCAGGTACGCACTCTTCATATGTCCAAGGATATAGACAAACAGGCTAATACACGCATTGGCAGGAACAGATACGACCGTAGATAAGAAGATTGTGATACTTAATAGCAGTATAAGTTCTATGAATATAAGAGATATAGCCTGGACGATTCCTATGTCTATTATCCTTTCTTTTGAAAAGAGGATTATCAGGAATTCCAAACTTATCAAGCCTAAGTTTAGAAATACCACCGAGATGCACCCTAAAAATTTGCCTAATAGGAATTCAGCCCTTTTGACAGGCTTTGCCAGAAGGGTATATATAGTCCTCCATTCTATCTCTGCCGGTATTTGATTCACTGCCACTATTATGGTAATTAACATACCAAAGAGTGATATGGTTGCCAGAGACATATCCTTCAGGAATTTTACCTGAACCCCCAATTCAAAGAATGAGAACATAGAGGTAGCAGCGATAATAATTAATGTGAGAACAAGCAGTGCATGGAGTATCTTTCTCCTCACTGCTTCAAGAAAGGCATTACCCGCTACTATAAGGATATTATGCATACTATACTGCTGTATCCTCTTTTATTAACCTTACAAAAATATCCTCAAGGGATTCTTTCCTGCCTCCGCCAGAGATAAGTTCTTTTAGACTCTCCATTTTTATAAGCCTGCCTCTGTTCAGTATTCCTACGCGGTGGGAAATCATCTCTACCTCAGATAGTTCATGGGAACTGAAAAAGATTGTCTTCCCGGCCTGATTCAGGCGGCGAAGTATATCGCGTATCTCTCTTCTCGCAATCGGGTCAAGTCCTCCCGTAGGCTCGTCTAATATAAGCAGTGCAGGGTCATTTATTAAAGCCTGTGCAAGTCCTAATCGCTGCAGCATACCTTTGGAAAAGTTGCGCAAAGGCATGTAGCTAAAATTCTCCAGTCCTACCATAGAAAGAATCTCTGCGATTTTTTTATGACGTCCTCTCTTTCCAATACGAAATATCCTGCCATACATGTCAAGGAGTTCTACGGGGTTTAGATACCTGTAATAATAAGAAGACTCTGGAAGAAATCCTATATTCTGCCTCGTAGAAGTGTCTTTAGGAGACTTGCCTAATAACAGGACCTTGCCCTCAGTAGGAAAGATAAAGTCAAGCAAGAGTTTTATCGTAGTCGTCTTCCCGGCGCCATTCGGCCCTATAAATGCAAATATCTCTCCTTCTTTTACTTCCAGGTTCAGATTATCAATAACCCTGGTAACCCCTTTCCCTCTGGTGCTTTTATATTCTTTTACAAGGTTTTCTATTAATATCATGGACGGCATATGGATTAAAATTAGATTGCCACAGCATGTTTATTGCCAGGTTCGTAGATACAGAATGGTTCTTCTTCCATATAATCGCCTGTCCGGGCATATGCCCTTGCCCTGCATCCTTCACAGAGGAATCTATATTCGCAAAGACCACATTTGCCTTTGAGCATATTCGGACTGCGAAGATTATGGAAAACTTCAGAATTTTCCCATATCTCTTTAATGGAAGTTGAACGGATATTTCCTGCTAAGATTGGCAGGTAACCGCATGGGAATACCTCACCCTTATGGGATAGGAAACAAACCCCTGTCCCTGCCAGACACCCGCGTGTGAGACTTGACATCCCGTGAGCGTGATGCATATTTTCTTTGGTAATATTTTTTGAATTCTGCCGCATTATACGGAAATAGTGCGGTGCACATGTAGCCTTTACATGTATTTTCACTTCCTTACTTTTCTTGTAAAGCCAGTTCAATATCTCTTCATATTCAATGGGGGATATCTGCTCTCTTTCGTGTATCTTAAGCCCGCACCCGACAGGGACAAGCAGGAATAGATGAAATGCATCTGCACCGATATTCATGCAGAAGTCAAGGAGTTCCGGGATTTCATGTTTATTATGGTTGGTAACCGTAGTATTTATCTGAAGACTCATCCCTAATTCTTTAAGATTTTTAAAACCCCTGAGTGCCGCATCGTATGAGCCTTCTATACCCCTGAAACTATCATGAGTTTTTGGGGTAACACCGTCAAGGCTTATACTGACACGTTTAACCCCGCTCTGGACAATCTTATTCGCTACCTCTTTAGTTACCAACGTCCCATTAGTAGCGAGTGCCACCCTGAAACCTTTTTCAGCAGCATGCGATGCTATATCGTATATATCAGGTCTCGTAAGAGGTTCACCGCCTGTCAATACCAGAATAGGATTTGCAAAACCTGCCAGAGAATCAATAAAACTCAATGCCTCTTCCTTAGAAAGCTCATCAGGAGAAGAAAAGGCTTTAGCCTCAGCCCTGCAGTGAATGCATTTTAGATTGCACCCTGAAGTCAATTCCCAGAATATCAAACTTAATTTATTTTCATTATCCATATCTGTAGGGGCGACATTTATGACGCCCGTTCATGTCATTGCGAGCCCCGACGTTACGTCGGGGCGTGGCAATCTCGTTGTTGACAGGCGAGACTGCCCCGCTCAATCTCTTCATCTGTTAAATAACATGCAGGGTCTTCTGCCCATACGTCGTTATATACCGCCTCAGCACGGACACGAAAATTTCCGTTACAGATGTCAAGATATTTACATTCAGCGCATTTGCCTTTAAGGAGGGGTTTCCTGTTTTTAAGCCCCCTCATAAGTTCGTCAGAGGTATCCATCCATATATCACTAAATTTCCTCTCACGAACGTTTCCAAAGGAATAATGTTTCCAGAACTGGTCTGCATGGACATATCCTAAATTATCTACATTGCCTATCCCTATACCAGAACTATTGCCCCCGTTCCATCTTAAAAGCTGGAGCACTTCATCTGCGCGTTCAGGATTATCTCTCTTAACCCTCTGGTAGAGATAAACCCCGTCTGTATGATTGTCCACTGTAAGGACTTCTATGTTTAGACCCTTTTTATGGAACTCTATAGTCTTGTCAAATATAATGTCAACTGCCTCCCTCGTCTCTTCATGGGTAAGGTCACCTTCCATAAGTTTCCTGCCCCTGCCTGAATATACTAAATGGTATATACAGCACCTCGGTATGCCTTCTTCTACCAATAGGTCCAGGATACGCGGCAGATCCATGAAGTTAAGTTTGTTAATCGTGAACCTTAACCCTACGTTTACACCGAGCTGGCGGCAGTTGCGAATGCCTTTTAATGCTGCATCAAACGCCCCCTTCTTACCCCTGAACCTGTCGTTATTAGCCTCTATCCCGTCTAAACTCACTCCGACATAAGAAAAGTTGGCGTCCTTTATCCTCTGTGCAGCGTCAAGGTCTATCAGCGTTCCATTTGTAGATATTACAGTCCTCATGCCCATGCCCTGGGCAAATTTCCCCAACTCAAAGAGGTCCTCTCTTATGAGAGGTTCACCCCCGGAAAACAATAAGACAGGGGCTTTGAAATCAGCCAAATCCCTGATAAATGTCTTTGCCTCTTCAGTAGAGAGTTCCCCTTTGTATTCCTTATCCTGAGACTCAGAATAGCAATGAACACACCTCAAGTTACATCTCCTTGTCATATTCCATACGACTATGGGTCTTTTATCTTTTGCAAACTGCAGGAGATTATGGGGCATTTTGGATATATCTCTTCCATATCTCAAGGCATCTGATGGAGTTGCTGTCCCGCATAGTAATTTGGTGCACCCTATCATCTCTCTCACCTCCAATATAATTATACCCTAAAAACTATCCATTGTCAATAAAAGAAAACAGGTCGGATTTAAGACATTTTGGGTGGTGATTTGGGGAGAGGCAAATTTTAAGATATACTGGCTTTGCCTTCTGCCGAAGAACGCGTTTATTGTTTTACCTTATCTTAGACATATGTTTAATGCCTCTGAATATTGTTACAATGTAACCTCAAAGTTACAATCTGCTTTTTACCTAATTTAATCTCCACTGTCCTGTTTTTAACTGGTAATCTCTGTTTCTCCTGTTCAAGTAAATTTGTCAGGACCGCATTTTTTATTCCCTGTCCAATATCTATCTTAGCAGTTACCTTTGTATCCCCGCTATTCCACATGCGCACAATTATACCATCTCCATCTTCGGCCTGTTTTACACTTGAAACGATTAAATTATTTCCTCTCACTCGGAGAAAAGAATACTGCGTAGGCAAGTCACCTTTATGGGGTTTTGTTACTACGTAAGTCCTTATGTCGACAGCGTGCTGATGTGCTTGTTTTTGAACATGGTAATGCCAATCTTTGCCATTATTGGGGATAACTGAGTAATGGAATGTTAGTTCTCTCTGACACTGGCTGTCAGGTGTTTCAATTCTGGGACCTGCACCACTCTGAATTGTATTTGGGTCATTCCCGGCACCCAACCAGTTTACAGCCCTCAATAATGTAATACAAATAGAATGCTCAGGATTATTTGATACAGAAAATTCTAATAACCCCTTGTTTGCTACGGCAATGCCAGACTTGCCGTCAGATAACCCGCAGAAAAACTGCTGAGGATATTCACGTGGCTGGTCCTCTTTCCAGACCTCATATGGGGGCTGTTTAATCTCTATGGGGCGCTCTATTATATCAAATTGGCCCTCTGACCAGCACTTATCTGCCTTTAGATATGTCGGAAAAGCTACCCTGATACGGTGGTCTTTAATAGTATTATAAACCGTGGTCTCAATGTCCACCCGTCTTGAGTTCAAACCTAACCTTATTACTGAAACAATCTTCAGGGTATTCTTCTCTGCTGACCGTTCCTGCCTATTATGACTTAATGACACAGGGAGTTTCCAGCAAAACTCGATGCGGTATGCGGCCCCCACAGGGCCATTTTCCACAAGACTTATAAGTGGAAACTCACTCAGAGTATTATATACTGCATCAAATTTGGGGGGTGAATAAGTATAGCCATCCCCGTTATCCCCTCCATCTTCAAAAAATCCCAGATTCTTAAATTCATGCCCTGTTAATTTATCTAACAAATCAAACGAACCGTTTTGGTTTATAGTCACCCGGCTGTATTCGTTTTCCATGATGTTTGTGCCTCTGATTAACCTACCATCGTATAGTATATGTTTCTGGTCTAACTTGACTCGGTATATCATATAGCCAGCGGCTGGAAGTGTGGCGTGAATTTTTCCTGTCATACGGACAACGCTCCTTAGCGGCACAAATTTTTGTAAATAATTGCGGTTGACTATCATATTTTTTATATTGGTAATCTGAAACGGAACAGATTTGCCTTCCCAGTCAGTCACATGCAGGTTCCGCACAGTCTTATATACATTATCCTCATTGACCGCTATTCCCTGCCTTTTGAACCAATCGTGCGGGATATCCATTTTAACCTGCAAGGTATCATATACCTCCCAGTTTAGCGGATTGAATACAAGAAGTCCGAATTCATCTTTCCGCAGTGAAGAGCTGTTAACTCTCAAGGCTATATGATATAGATTCTCTTCTGTAACAGCGTCAGCAATCTCATATGAGGAATCAAACCGTGATTCCATCGGACGATGCACTGCATCTATACAACAACCTCCTATATTATCATGTGGGTGGTTCTGCAAAAGATACTGCCATGCCTTATTGAGAAAAACAGATTGATAGTGATACCCCAACATTAAACACCATACCGATGTAGGTTCTGCCCATCGCTCTAAGATAGTCTGACATCGCTCATTTGCCATTTTCAAATAAATTCGCGATGAAAGCACGTTTGGTATTACAATATTACTACCTTCCGATGTCCACACTGTATCCCTTAGTTCTCCTCGTATAATTTGGAATGAATCTTTAGCATACTTACGCAATGCGCCTATGAAATCATCCAATCTGGCATGAATAAATTCTGTATCTTTAATAAACTTATTTGCATGTTCAAGTATCGTAGGCAATTCAGGCTGTGGTTCCATGTGGTCTATCCCGTTAAGTAGAAGCAGTACTGGTACACTGGTATTATCACGAGAGACCTTAACAATATCTGCCAATGCCTCAACTGCCTCTTCGGGGCGGTGGGTGAGCATATAATCCCATTGAGAATATTTGCCGCGAAGATTGGGAGGAAGTGAGCCAGTATAAAATGCCGCATTATTATAACCACAATATTGTGGGAGGTGGTATGCCAAAACCCGACTGCCATCAGGCGATTTCCACCACAGTTCACTTTTGTATTTATTTCCAGAAAGTCCACGCCAGATTATGGCATTATCTATATCAAATCCTCTCAGGATTTGAGGCATCTGGGATATATGTCCGAACATATCAGGCAGATAGCCTGTTTTGGAACATGCGCCAAATTCACTGGCAATCCTGTGCCCTCTAATCAGGTTGCGTATCAGAGATTCTCCACTAACACAGAACTCATCAGGCAGGACATACCACGGACCAACAACTATACGTCTTTCACAGATATATTTTTTGAGAAGGTCGGATTTTTCCGGACGAATCTCAAGATAATCCTCAAGTACGATTGTCTGTCCGTCAAAATTAAAATGTTTGTACCCTGGGTCAGAATCTAATAATCCCAGGAGTTTATCTACTAACCTTACAAGTCTTATGCGAAACTGCTGGAATGGAGCATACCATTCCCTGTCCCAGTGTGTATGCGAACATACATAGGCTGTATATTTTTTCATAAACATCATTATATCCTATTTTTTCAAAGATGTCTACTATTTTTGCTTTTTGTGCTTTTTGCTTTCAATGCACGTCAATGTTTTTACAAGGGAATTGACTTCTTAAATGATAGATTGAGTTTTATCCTGCTTCTTGCGTTAAGACAACTTTTATTAACCTATCCCTCGATTCTACCATCTTCTCGAATACTTCTACACCTCTATCAAATGGTTCCTCTGAACTTATTAATGCCTCTGTCTTTATTTCTCCTGATGCTAATATCTCTAAAGCCTTACTGAACTCATTATTTGAGACATATGTTCCCATAAGATTAATTTCTTTGGTAACGATATCAAGTGCATTCATTTGAATCTTCTGCTCGGACATACCAATTAGCACCATGTTGCCCCCTGTCTTTGTAACAGACAGAGATTGTTGAATACTATCTGTAGTACCAACTGCTTCAAAAACCGTACTGATGCCTCTTTTGTTCGTCATATCATTTATTTTCTTGATGGGGTCCTCTTTATTAACATTAATGGTTACATCCGCCCCTAACTGCTTTGCTATCTTTAACCTATAGTCACCCGTACCTGTTATGAATATTTGCTCTGCCCCGCTTACCTTAGCCGCTGCCAGAGTCAGGAGTCCAATCGTGCCTGCCCCAACAATTAGAACATCCTCGTGAACATTCAGGTTTGACCTATTAAGAGCGTGCAAAGCTACGCTCAATGGCTCAGCCAGGGTCCCTTCTAAATAGGATAACCCTTGAGGAAGTCTGAAGATGACCCTGGCTGGTACTTTAAAGTAATTGGCATAGGCACCTGCTATGTCAACTCCTAATACTTGCCGGTTTTCACAGAGATTTCTTCTTCCTTCCTTACATGGCATACATTTCTCACAGAAGATCAGTGGTTGGACAGCTATTTTATCCCTTGCATTTATCTCCTTGACATCGCTCCCCACTTTAATAACATCACCAGTTACCTCATGTCCCATAATCAGGGGGGGCACTCTCCGGGAAGTCTTCGTCCGATAGGCATGGAAGTCAGCACCACAAATTCCTACTGCTCTCATTTTTACTAATACTTCTCCTGAATCTATATTTGGGTCTGGTACCTCCTCAAATCTTATATCTCGTGGACCATGATAAACTAATGCTTTCATGAAATTGTTAATTCTCCTCACGTAAATTCATCTTATTTAAAATATGGATTGTCTTTAATTGTTTACCATTCACGCATATATCCACATGACCAACCGCCATCAACGACTATTATGCTCCCTGTAATATAACTTGCGTCATCTGATGCTAAAAATAACGCAGTTCCTGAAATATCTTCAGGCTCACCTGGTTTGCCTAAAGGGATATGAGAAATCAGACTCTCTCTTCTGGTTTTCTGTTCCTTAATATCACTGTAAAAAAGAACTCTTGTTGCATCTGTTATTATAGAACCCGGGGCTATAGCATTTACATTTATTCCTAAATGCCCGTATTCTATTGCCATTGACTTTGTTAGATGTGTAATCCCTGCCTTTGCAGCTACAAAAGCACTTTGTAAACGTAGTGGTACCAGTCCCACTACCGAACTGATATTTATTATCTTACCCCTTTTATAAGGCAGCATCTCCTTGATTACCCTCTTACTCACCAGAAATACGCCTGTCAGGTCAACTGCTATTATGCGATTCCATTCCTCAATAGGCACTTCATGAAGTGGCACACGGTTGGACAGTGTATTGATACCGGCATTATTGACCAGAATGTTTATCCTCCCAAACTTATCCATTACCTTTTTAACAAGTTGATTAACCTCTTTCTCACTCTGGACATCAACCTTTATAGCCACAGAGGAGAGTTTCATCTCTTTTAATTTATCTGATGTTTTCTCTGCCCCATCAATGTCTATGTCTGCAATGACAACCTTTGCACCATTTTCTGCAAAACGCATGGCAATGGCTTCACCTATGCCCCTGGCACCACCTGTTATAATAGCAACCTTCCCTGTTAAATCTACTTTTATAGAGCCCATATTTTGTTCCCTTACATAATTGCTTTTACAGCAGATACAATCTTCTCAGGATTCGGCAATATATAATTCTCTAATGGCGGACTGAAAGGAATTGGTGCACTCAAGGTATTTATGCGTTTAATTGGTGCATTCAGAAAGTCTAACGCCTCCTCCTGGACAATGGCAATTATCTCACTGGCAAAACTGCATGGTGCATATGCTTCATCTACTATTACCATTCTACCTGTCTTCTTCACAGATTCAATTACTGTCTTTTTGTCAAATGGAACAAGGGTGCGCGGGTCTATTACCTCTACTGATACACCATCTTTTTCAAGTATTTCTGCCGCACGCATAGCATGGTGAACCATGAAGCTTAAACCCACAATCGTTACATCAGTTCCCTTTCTGACGATAGAGGCCTCTCCCATAGGTAGAAAATAGTCTTCTTCAGGGACATCTCCTTTTATGTTTAATAGTGCCCTGTGTTCAAGAACCATAACAAGGTTGTCATCCATGATAGCTCCTGCCAATAGTCCCTTGACGTCATAGGCAGTAGATGGCAGAACTATCTTTATCCCGGGGATATTCGCAAACAATGGGTATAGGGTTTGTGAGTGATGTGCCCCTCCAGAACGTATACCGCCAAATACTCCATTGATTGTCATTGGCATCTTGCACTGTCCTCCAGACATATATCTAAGTTTGGCTGCTTGGTTGACTATCTGGTCCATTGCTACTAACGTAAAGTCAAGATACATGATGTCTACAATAGACCTTGAGCCGCAGGCTGATGCTCCTGCACACATACCTGTGAATGCCGATTCTGAAATTGGCGTATCAAGAACGCGTTCAGGACCAAACTCTTCCCAAAGTCCCTTGGTATGCCCGAAACAGCCACCACGTGCGGCAATGCCTTCACCGACAATTATTGTGGTTGAGTCTTTTCGCATCCCTGCTGCAAAACCTTCTCGTATGGCTTGCAGGTAACTGATTTCTCTCATGATTTATATCCTTCAGGCAAAAACATTGTCAAGTGCTGTTTCAGGTTCAGGAAATGCACATGAAGCAGCATACCCTTGAGCCCTCTCAACAATATCTTTCACCTCTTTTTCTATCTTTAGGATACCTTCCCTGTCCATTATCCTGTTCCTTACCAAATAGTCTGAGAATAATTTGATAGGGTCCCTGTCTTTCCATTCATCTATTTCTTCCTGCCTCCTGTATCCTGTACCAGGCTCACCTATATAATGGCCATAGTGTCGGTATGTCTTGCTTTCAATGAGTGTAGGTCCTTTTCCTCTACGTGCCCTATCTACTGCCTCGCTTGTAGCCTCATAGACCTTAAGTACATCGTTGCCATCTACTGCCACGCCCGGAATACCATATCCTTTCGCTCTTTCTGCTATATCTTTTATGAGTGATACATCGCTGAATGCTGTTCCAGTAGCATAGAGGTTATTTTCACAGATAAATATAACTGGCAGATGCCATGTTGCAGCTAAGTTGATTGACTCGTGAAATGTCCCCTGGTTAGATGCGCCATCTCCAAAAAAGCAGACGCTCACCTGTTCTGTCTTACGCAGTCTTGCATGTAACCCTGCACCAATTGAAAGTGGTAGTCCTCCACCAACAATACCGCTTGTCCCAAGAAAACCTATATCCAATGCAAATATGTGCATACTGCCGCCTCTGCCTGATGAATATCCTGTAACTCTCCCGTATAATTCAGCCATTAGTCTGTTTATGTCTCCACCCTTGGCAATGCAATGCCCATGTCCTCTGTGTGTGCTTACTACATAGTCATCCTTATTAAGGGCAAAAGAGACTCCCACTGCAGTCGCCTCTTCACCAACGTATATGTGGGCAAATCCTGGTATATCGCCTGCTAAAAAGTACTCTTGAATCTTTAACTCAAAGTGGCGTATTGTCCACATCATCCGGAGCATCTCTTTCTTATGCTCGCCTGATAATCTCAAATCTTTTTTGCCCATTATTCACTTCCTATCAGTATAACCATGTTATGGCTTTATGAGAACCTTGACAGCACCTTTCGTGCGATTCCTAACAACTTCAAATGCTTCCTCATAATCTTTCAATGGAAAGGTGTGTGTAATAATCTTCCTTATGACAGTAGATTTGCTGTTTAGTATATTAAGCACCTTAATAAACCCATCGGGTGTATATCCATAAACGCCATTTATTCTGACGCCTTTGAAGATAAAATAATCACTATCAAGTTCTATCTTTTTGCCTTTACCTGCTACACCTGCTAATGCTACCCTACCTCCAAGCCTGACTACTTCAAGTGCCAATTTTACTGCTTCTATCTTCCCTGCTGATTCAAACACTATATCAGGACCTTCTCTATCTGTCAAGTCACGTAGGATTTTTAGCGGTTCTTCCTTATGTATATTTATGGTATGTGTTGCACCTAGTTTTTTGCCTAATTCATTCCTATCATCCCTTGTCCCAACTAAGATAATCTTTGATGGGCTAAAAGTTTCATAGAAACTCACTGCCAATAATCCTAAGGTTCCTGGGCCCATAACAGCCACTGTATCTCCACTCATTGGAGCAGTTCCAATCAAACCATTCCATACACATGCCCCAGGCTCTGTAAGTGCTGCTAATTCCAGTGAAAGTGTATCAGGTATTTTGTAAACCTGTTTTTCAGGGGCAACTGCATACTCTGCAAATCCGCCATTGGTTGTGTAACCTATTTCTGAATGTAATTCTCCGCGAATAGCAATACAGAAATTCGTTTCTCCTCTACGGCAGTATTTGCACATACCACAGTGCTTGCAAGGCTTAACTGTAACCCTGTCCCCATGTTTTAGTATCCTGACATTGGCACCACATTTTTCAATAATCCCTGAAAACTCATGTCCAAGGATTACAGGGTATTTTATATATGGTTCAGGTCTTGTCCCATCAAATGCTTCTATATCACTCCCGCATATGCCACAATAGGCTACCTTGATAAGGACATCATCAATACCATACTCTGGTATAGGAATATCTCTCAACCCCATCTTGCCAGGACGTTCAATCATTAACCCTTTCATATATCCTCCGGTCCTAATCTGTCTTACAGCCAAGAAGGCTTTCACAGGCTTTGAATATGTATTCTTTTCTACCGCTGAATGCCCAGACATGGCTTTGGTCTAAGTATGTGTTTACCTCTGTCCCATAACCGATTGCCGGGGTGTGATATTCTAATTCTCCAAAGTTACCATACTGCCCATCATCATTGTAAGACTGAAATGCGTAGCCAAAATCCTTTTCATCATCCCATGGAACATCAACATATTCACCTGAGGGATTAACGAAAAAGTTCCGAACTAATAATGTCCATGTCCCTTTTTCAACCTGCCGAAGGTATCCTGCACGGCCAGTCAGGGATGCGGCTTTTAATCCTATTTTATATCTTTTTCTGGCATCAAGAAGTAACCTAACAAAATTTGGCTTTATCTGAATATGGTTCTTACTTACTTCGCCGAAATATATGCGTGGTTTTGCATTAACAAGAGTCGGTATAAGCAAACTGCCACCTGCAGGCAACTGGATTAAATTCCAGATATCTATCCGGACGTCCTCCTCCACATCTAAAAGCAGGCGCAAACCAGTCCGTTGTTCGTATCCCACGTAATCAAGTTGCCTTACCAGCGTTTGTGCCTCTGGCATATCTCTCAAAGGATTCGGGACTGAGTGAATCTCTTTATAAATTTCAAATTCTAATTCTTTCTTCAAACGGTATAAGACGACTTTTGCATGGTTGAATATGCGAAGAGTCTTTCCGCATCTTTTTAGAGTATATTTCCCTGGGTCAACAGCAGAAGGAACTTCGTAGGTATTCGACGGGTCTTTTAAATCCTTTATAAACAGGTCAACCTCTGGTCCGACCCAGGTGCGGTCACCACCTGTATTCT
The DNA here is from genome assembly GCA_964449965.1 of uncultured Planctomycetia bacterium. GTDB lineage: Bacteria > Omnitrophota > Gorgyraeia > CAYVEO01 > CAYVEO01 > CAYVEO01. Next base: position 22,506 of record CAYVEO010000010.1, on the reverse strand, counting down.
TCCAATCCTTGGTTTTGAAAAATTCTCTTGCAGAAGAAACTTTATTGAATGCCGGGTTCACCCAAAAGAAATTCTCAATATCATCTCTGGTAAAAAGTCCAAGAACACGTGCGCCAAAAGGGAGGATAAATATAGAGCCTCTATCTGAGCCTTTTAATTCAATAATGGGGTAACCAGATGAATCCAGATTTTTTATCAAGTTTTTCTTCATATTTCAGGATGTTTGATAAATATATTCCTTCCCCTGGCTGATTAGAACTGGTGTTGCGTTTGGAGCATATTTTTTGCATGCTTCTATGAATGCCATCGGGTCACCATTCTGCTCTGCAAACATCCAGAAGTGGCACGGTATTGCAACCTTTGCATGAACATCCCTGGTCAATAATGCAGCCTCCTCAGGGTTCATATTTCCAAATGCCCCATTAATAACCGGGATTATAATCTCAGGCTTCAATGAAATAACCTTCCCCATCTTATCAGGGGAATATGCAGTATCTCCTGTAACATAGACACGTGTAAATTGAAAATCCAATACCATGCCTATCGCCTCAGGGTCAAGTTCACCATGGTCTGCAAAGACTCCAATAAGCCTGATATTACCGAGTTTAATCTCATCCCCGCATTTTATCTCAATAAGGCGTTTTTTATCTACACCTAGTTCAAGACATTTTTCCATACATGGCGAGGGACCAATGAATTTGGCTTTTGAATTTTTTGCAATGATAGGGATTGTATCTATATCCAGATGGTCTAAGTGCTGGTGGGTAGATATAATGAAATCTGCTGTAACTTCACCTGGCTCAATAACAGTTGACATGAGGCGTTTGAAGCCATGTGCCCGGTCAACGCAATCAGAGAGATAAGGGTCTATATAGATAATCTTGCCATCCGGCGTCTTAAAGACAAAACCTGCCTGGCCTAACCAGAATATTGCCAGGCTATCGCTGGAAATCTTTTTCTCAATAATATACTTGGCAACCTTTTCCATTGTATTATCGCATAAGGACTGATGTCCAGTCAATAACCTAAGGTAACCCCTCCATCCACAGTTAGAATTGAACCTGTCATAAAGGATGAATCTTCAGTGGCAAGAAAAAGTGCTACTTTACCACATTCCTCTATGGTGCCTATGCGACCCAAAGGATGTATAGAATTAATATATTCTCGTGATTTTTGCTCATCAGACTGCTGGCTGAACCAATCGTCTACCAATGGGGTCTTTATCCAGCCTGGGCAAATGCAATTGACCCGGATTCTGTATTTAGCAAGGTCAAGAGCCATTCCTTTGGTTACAGTAATAATACCGCCCTTGGTAGCGATATAAGCAATAGCGTTGCTCTGGCCAACCAGTCCTGCCATGGAACTCACATTGATTATACAACCTTTGGTCTTACGCAGATACGGCACTGCATACTTTGAACAGAGAAAAACGCTTCTCAGATTTGTATCTATAAGAAAATCCCATTCTTCTTCTGATAATTCCTCTACACCTTTTGAAATGTGATACCCAGCATTATTAACGAGAATATCAAGTTTACCAAATTCCTTTATTGTACGATTTATCATATCTTGAACCTGGTCTGATTTAGAAATATCTGTCTGAATATAAATCGCCCGGCCGCCTTTATCTTTAATTTCCTTAACCATAGCCAAGCCAGATGCCTCTGTCCGGCTGACGATAACTACAGATGCCCCCTCATCTGCAAATACACGTGCACACCCCTGACCTATTCCCTTACTGGAACCGGTGATAATAGCCACTTTATCTTGCATCTTCATTCCTTTCGCCTCCTTTTAGAATAACCTTGGTTTGCCCAACATGGTATTACCCATCCTCTTCAGTATATACCTTAAGGGAATCTCGAGGTCTGGATAACTTCCGGCATGCCATATTCCTCAACCGCCTCGGTGAAGACGGCCATGTTCTCCAGCGGGGTACCTGGACAGACATTGGCGCCGTCTCCCAACAGCAACCCGCCGCATGGCGCCATTGCCTTCAGGGTCTCCATGCACGCCTGCTTGACCTGTGCCTTGGATCCGTTCCGCATCAGCATCGGGTCAATGTTGCCCCATAGAAGCATCCTACCACCAAGATTCTTCGCTGCAACACTTGGCGGCACGCGGCACCCGAAAACGTCAAACCCGGTGATCCGCAGATCCTTCACCAGCGCCTCGTGCAGGTGGATGCTGTCCCCGCACATGTGCATGCCCCGGCCAAACCGCAGTCCTTTGCCAAAGGTATCGTACAGGCGATTGTCATAGGGTACGCAGAACTCCCGAAACATCTCCAGCGACATAATCTGGGCGGAATCCTCGGCCAGACCGAATCCGCCCCGTGGTCTGGTATCCAGACTCCGGAAATTCTCTTCGGCCGCGATCAGTCCGGTTGTAATCTTGTCCAAGAACCGGTGGCAAGCCTCGGGATACTCCGCCATCCACCAATAAAAGTCGGGCCCGAC
>CAYVEO010000010.1:0-20007 GCA_964449965.1 uncultured Planctomycetia bacterium | reverse complement strand
TAACCCTGGTCGGGCGGGCCAGTTCCATCATCCTCTGCTGCCAATCCGCAACCCGACCCCATAATCCTGCATCTACGGGAGGAATCTCCATTCGTTCCATCTGCTCTACGGACTTGACCGTAGGGATGGCATGGAGGGTTTCATTCTCTGGCCAGACGACATCTGCCCCGAAGGCGCTGGCGTTAACGACATTGTCAAAATAGGGTCCCACCGAGATATTAGGAAGGTCACAGACCAAATCCTGCGGGATGTTTTCTAACAGATACTTGGCGAATTGTAGGTGCCAGTAGTATTGCGTCTCGACATCCTTGAAGAACTCTTTGTATGTCAGCCCGAATTCAACTGCAAAGAAGCGGGGCACCACGCAAAAACCCACTGGAACCCTATCTACGTACTTGTAGTCAGCCCGAGCCGACAAACGTGCTTGGCTGCACTTGGCCTGATCTAAAGGATAATCGATATCAATCTTAAATCTCATCGGTATTACTCCCAGAACCAACGCGGAATATGTAGCTTCCTAATAACATATATAGTCTAATTGAAATGTAATAGTTTAGCTTCCTCAAGTAATTTTTTTTGAATTTTTTTATTGAGAATAGTACCTCACTATCCTCTTCTTTTCACCCTCTATATCAATAGGTTTTAGCAATCTGAACCTTTCTTAAGTCTTCTTATGTCCGTTTTCTGACTTAATTGCTGGTTTCCTCTCTTTGTTACAGAGTCATCTCTTCTATTCACAGTTAACGAGGCTACACCTGGGTTCACTACTCGTTACGGTCTGCCTGTTTGTCTCGCCGATACTCTACCACACCATAACTGTTTCCTGTTTGCGGTCTCGGAGTTCCAGAACCGCGACATGTACACCCCACGGCGGGATGGTTATGCAGATATCCAGTTCATTACTGTCACGCACCTTCCGGACGCCGTTCCCCGGCAGATATGTATTGTTAAACACTATATCCCGTGGTAGCGAAACTGTACCTATCTTCGTATCGGCATGGTCACTGAAATTGAAAAATACTATTACCACTTCCTTCGTGTCCGGCAGAACGTGCAGATGAACAGATTCATCAATAGCATAATATTTACCCTGCACAAAGAATCGTTTGAGCTTACGATACTTTGACATGTGACCTTTCAAGGCAGCAGCTACTACAGGATTTGGATGCGTGCCTCCGATGCCTATATGCTGACATGTGCTTGCTGTATACCAGAACATCAGTCCGTGCATATTGTCTGTCTGTAAAGATATATGCAAATATACAGGAAGCGAATATGCGCGGCGCACATAGCCCAGGTATCGCATCTTGCCTGTAACCAGGTCTGTATAACTCGTCCACATATACTCATTACCCCAGAGTTCCACGTTCCAGCCGGGGCGGTGTAGGAAATACTTGGGTAGAATAGCATCCTGGCTACCGCCGGCGAGCACGTCATGTAGTTCTATCAGGACGTGCGAGTATTTCTTCTGCACTTCGTCACAAAGCCAGCGATAGTTCATGGCATGGGATTCCACTGTGTAAGGAATAGGATGGCCATGCTTGGAATCAAAACACGGGCCTGTGAAAGCAGTACCGTCATACATCAGAAAATTTGCTCCATTCGCGCACAGCTTGAGCAAACGTTCCAGTTTAAGGGTAAGATACTGTCGCGCACCAGAACAAAATGAATTTTTGATATGTTCGCCGTCTGCTCCCATGCGCCACGCTTCTTTTGGATAGCTTTCAGGATGTGTCCACGCAGCCATAGGACAGTGTAACGCCAGGTTAAGACCGAACTCTTTCCGCAGTCGCTCGGCAAACGACTTCTGCATGCCAAGTCGCTTCTCATCCCAGATTGAACTGGCAAAACTGGTATCCCAACCTGGGTCAAGATAGAGTGATTCACAGTGGTATTCACGTGCCTTGCGCGCTTCCTCCCAGAGCGAATCAAGAGTGTAAAGCTCCTGTCTGCGGTCGCATAAGGTATCGCCGCAGGTGGTATACCAGCTCGTCATATCGTAAAGCTGGTTCCAGTGCACAGACGGATTATAATCTTTCGGCGGCTTGTATCCGAAACGGTCCATGGCGTTCCGGAAGACATTGTACCCCTCGTTCCAACCTCCCTGCACAAGTATATAATGGGTCTTGCCTAAAGATACAGACTCTCCCGGCTGTAATGTAACCAGTGCGCCAGGCATGTTCTGGTAAAGGGTAGTACCGCCAAATCTAAGATTGAAACCATATTTTTCTCTAAACACGTTGATGGTAGAAAATTCACAGTGTTCCGGTGAATGCTTGAATACAACAAGTGTATGTTTCCCATGCGTCCAGCACCAGCCGTCCGCAGCCCAGACTGGCACCGCACATTGGACTTTTGACTGTCTCCCCAGTTCAATGCCCTGGCCCATGTGGTTATACCAGTAATCAGGTTTGCGGCTGATTAATGTGCCTGCGGTGAATTCTTCATGACCACCGGTAATGTCAATCGGATGTTTGCGCATCGGTATGGGAACCCATAGGTCAGAGATATGTTCCTTTAGAATACTGCCGTCGGAGTGTGTCAGTCTGCACTGAGGCCCGGCCTCAAACCCGATAAATTCCACGGTTGCGTCAGAGATATTGGAAATTTCCAGATGTTCGGCTAATCCACCCAGTCCTGTGTCGTGTACTTCCCATATGTGACGGATCTCCAATCCTGCTTTACATCCTGTTATGATAACGCTCTCCCTGTCCTTCCGGATCTGCGTGCCGGTCAAACCCTCTGTATGCAAGCCACCTTTACTGTCACGCATGGCTGCCCGGAAAGAAAGTGGTGCGTCAGCCCAGACTATACCCGTAGGCAGGTGTTTGAATTTGAGGCGAACACCTGTCTGTAATTTGTCAAAAGAGAGTTCCCACTCGGATGAAGCCAAGGTATAGATGTTCTCTTTGGTTGTTTTTCTGTTGATGTGCGATGCCATTTTACACCTTATTTCTGTTTGTGGCTACCAATTTTCAATTATCCTGTCTGACACAAACCTTTTGACCCTCTTCATAGGTGCCTTATCCTTTCGCATGTGCTCCCGCAAATAAAACGGGTAATTCGTCGCTGACGTGTCACGCGGGATGATATCCACAAGTGTACCTCCCCCTATGTTATTCCAACTCCTATGGTATGGCAAAATATGCTCAAATTCAAAGTTTGCGATTGTGTAAGTGGAGTAGCGTCCCTATTACTTCCGGAACCTAAACTGTTACATTGAAATAGCAGTATAAATTTTAACAAACTCCTGGTGGTAATCTGGTCCTTACAAATAGGATTCTTACCTACACTACAAGGTTAACTTCTACTATGTTTTTATTCAGGACGCAAATTTTTCAGCTTCTTCTTTCGCAATCTTAACCCACTCCCACATACGCTCGGGCTGATTGCGGCAGGTATGGGTGTCTTTCATTATCATTTCAATAATACAGCCACGGCTTTTTTCTAACGTATCCCGAATGGTCCTACGTGCAAAATCTGGATTCCACTGTTCAGAAGCAACTACAGCAGGATTCGGTTTCCATGAGAAGATGTACTTATCGCCAAAATGTACTGCCGCCTTTTCAACATTCACCCAGGGGCTCATAGAGATGCGGCGTATCCGTGGGATTGTTTTTACAATATGGAGTTTTTTATCTAAAGGTTCGCAGCAACCATAGGCATTTAATCCGAAATGTCCGAGCCAGCGCCTTTCATATTGAAGTGCAAATTCTTCGTGCATTGCAGGTGAAACCTCTGAAAATATCTGTGTCGTTGCAAATCCCCACATATCTATAGCACGGACATGGACTCCATCAAAATCAGACTGCGGTAATTGGTCAGTGAATCCAACTCCTCCTGAACCACAGTAATGTGCACCATTGTTAAGGCTTAAGACATTCTCCTTTTCATAGAAATCCAGTATCTCTAACATGGATTCTGTAATAAAATTCAAAGCATTGTGTAACCATTTCGGGCGGTCAATCATATCAAGGAATATCTGGTCAAGGCTACGCCACTGGGCAAATTGGTCCACAATAGCAAACCAGAAATGCGTGTGCCCCCGTTTTTCAACAGGGAGAATGCCTCCAATCAATTCATTGAGTTTATTGTAGCGTTCTTCTGTAGCCTTCCAGTTTATGGTAATGCGTGGTTTTTGCAATTTTTCTATGTCAGATTCAGTACGAATTACAGGATTAAAGTGTTTTGCGCCGCGAATATCTTCTGGGTTAGTAGTATTCTCTGCAATGCCCCATCCAGTATCTTTAATTATGATAGGAGAGACAATAGTGCCACCTATCACATTATCATCCTGAAGATGCTCCCAGTAATAGAGCCGTTGTCTCAGGTTGTACTCTACATCACGGCAGAAAGGGTCTATGGTGAGAAGGTCTCTATCAGTAATCAACTCCTGCCATGACCCTTCCGGGAAAATCAAAACCATTGGTTTGACACGTTCAAGCCTGTTGTGGTGAATCCACATTTCTGCTTTCTCTCTTTGTACCGGAAGGCTTGCTATCTCAGCTACTTTTTTTGCCAGATCCCGAATGATATTTTTGTCCGCTTCTGTTATTTCACGAAATATTTCTCTTTCCATCTAATCGTTTACCTCCTCAAGAGAAACATCGTCAAACCATGCCTTACCTGTCGTATCAAGAATACGCAGATAGATGTTCACAATAGCTGTTTCCGGTGGGAATCGGACCAGTAGTTTCTTCTCAACCCAATCAGAGGTACCCTGGGTCGGGAATAACTCAATACTGCCATCTTCAGAATGGTATCCTAATGATTTGCCTTTATTGTCGAAACGTAGTAGAAGAAGATGAGCAGATTTAACCAAATCCTGCGTCTTAACCCATACCTTAAATTCATAAGTCTCCTGCGGGTCAATATACAACCCCTGATAATTAACATAATTGCATGACTTAAACCCATCATAACGTAGACTTCTGCTTCCAGAGTGGAAGATAGATGTATCAATAGTCCCTTTGGAACCCTCAGTAACCCATCCATTCCAGTCTGATTCAAGACCTGGATTTACAATGAGTTGCCTTGGCTTAAGAGGGACATTTCCGCTTGAAACAGACACTCCTTCTTCTATTCGCGCCTTGGAAAGGGTCTGTGCTAACTGCTGTGGCGACAGATTGCGAGAAGTTATATATGCAGGTGACCCATCAAATGGAATAGATATTTCTTTGGCATCTTTGGGGAACTGCACAATATTACCCATAAAATTTATCACTTCTACATCCCCGGCTACCAACGGGACTCGCAGCACATACTTGCGCTCCGGAGAAGTGGTACACCAAACGGCTGATGATGAGTACTCCTTACCCTTAAATACCATAATCTGGACATCATCTCTCAATTTAATATCCTGTACAAAATCAGTGTATTCCAGTACGCGACAGATGGTATTTATCGCACAATATGCGGGACGGATACCTTCTTCGCGCAACAGTCCGCTGGGAAACGGCTCTCTACTGGTATCCTGGTCAAGAAAATAGAACATATGCTCAACCCTGGCGGCAATTCCAGCAAGGTATGCCCGGATGATATACTGAGCCTGAGTGCGCTCATTGAGTATCTTGGGTGCCCAATCAGTTTCCACACCGGGGATATCGCGGTTGTATTCGTCATCTCCCATCCAGCCGTATTCTGTCCACCACAGGCGTGGATTCTTGAAGTATGGACTAATTACTTTGTTTACGCGCTCGCCCAACTCCCTCATAAGGCCTTGTTCAGGTGAAGTTTTGTGATTTTGTGTGTATGGGTGGGCAGAGATTACGTCGCAGCCCTTGTCGCCACCGGCGGCAAGAAATTCCTTCAAGTAATTAAGCATTCCGCCGTCTACCATCCCGCCTGTTACACTCGCCACTACCGGAACGACCGGGTCCTGTGCCTTGATAGCATTGTAAGCTGTCTGATGCAAGTCCACATTCAGAGATACCGGAAGGCCGTAAAAACCTTCATTTGCGACCTCCCAGGCACCCACCTTTCCCTTATACCTTTTCGCCATCTCTGACCACCATTTACCCCACGCTTCCAGGTCTACCTTCGTTGACTTAAACCACTTGTCCTCAATCACCTCACCTGTTAACGCCCATGAAGCAATATTCCCGTTGACTGGCAGAATCCATAGTCCTGCCTCTGTTGCATTGGCGATGCGCGTATCCATGCTCCAGTTATACGTACCGCGAGTCGGTTCCATATTTATCCAGTAAATATCCTCGCGGGTCCAGGTAATGCCTATTTGCTCTATAGATTTAGCGGGTTCCGGAGCGCGGGCAAAAAAGTGAACACCAAACTTACCAGAAGGAGCTGGCGGGTTAGGCCTCTGGACAGACTTGATAATCCCTAACGTTAAAAATCTACGAAAATCTTCACCACTTGTGGTATCAGTAGCCTCTAAGACAATCTTGTAGAAACCCAGGTGAGAGAGTTTTGGCTTTAAAACACGCTTAAGGACCCCAGATGGACCAACAATCTGGCTATTGACCGTATCAACAAAAACCTCATTACCCTCAAAATCTGTCATACGTGCCTTGTAATTAAATTGTCTTTCCTGAGAAGTGGCGTTGACAAAATCCGCTGTAATGGCAATGTTTCCACTCTCTTGTACATCATAGATATTGTGAAAATGGTCGGTTGTAAGTGCAACCTTTATTGCTTCGTAAGGTGGTTCCACAATACTAAAATTAAGCGTGCCAGTCTTAGCAATGAAATCAAGCCATATTTCAGCGTTAGGACCACGGCGAATTTGAAGGTCAATACCTGCCCCACATTGGATTGTTAGACGCTGTTTGGACAAACTGCCTATAATCAATTCATTTGGGGACTGAGTCTCAGCCAGCAGTATATCCTTGCCGCTTTTAAATTGACTCTCTTTACCATCTATAGAGAATATCTGACCATTATAAATCTCCTGATTGAGAGAAACACGATAAGTCACCGGCGCTGCAGGATTGCTCTCGACGATAAATCGGACGTCGCCACGATTCCCAGTTTCCAGAAGGCTATCCTTGTATTCTTGACCACCAATGGTAACTCTGGTAGTAACCACGTATTCTTGACCACTAATGGTAACTCTACCTGTATTGACAGCCAGCTGCTCCATATTAACGGGTGTTCCATTCAGTATAAGTGATGCCTCATTGAATAACCTCTTACGAAAAGCAGTAACATGGTCTATCATGCCGCGTTCTGAAAGGCGGGTCGCAATCTGCAACTGGTTATTGTATATGTAGTAATATGGCACATTGCGCGTGTTTACTGCCAAAGGTTCATTAAACCCTGCGATAAGCAAACTCCATTCTGTGCCAAAAAATGATAACACCAACGCCATACTTGACAAAATTATCATTGACTTTATTTTCATATCTCCTCCTTATAAAATATCTTTTAGAACTCTAATAGTATCCAAAATACCTGCTTGAGAATAGCTTATCATAGGTATTCCACGAGGTATCTCTTTGGAAAGCATACATTCCGGTATTAGGCCACAGTGAGTAGCATTATCCAGTACCCATTGAAAATACTTTCTTGCCTTTCTTTTTTCCCCCATGGCATAATATGCTTCTGAAAGCCATAGTGTACAACCATGCCATGGCGCTCCATCACCTGTATCACACGTCAAATCCTCGTGTCTCCACACCCCCCCAATATTTCTATCTACGAGTCTTTTTTCTATCGCATCAATAGTGTTCCTTACAAACTTTTCTTTTATGGAAAAAATTTTCATCCTTGTGAAAAAGTTTAAAACGGACGCATCTAAATTTTCTGTCTCTATCGACCTGCATAAAATTCCTTTTTTTATACAATTTTTCTTTATAGCCGCTATCAGTTTTTTTGAAGCACTGTAATATTTTTTGTACGAATCAACATCTCCGGTTATCTTGAATAATTTCGCTATCTCTCCCATAGAATAAGCCGATACCCCGCTTGTCCAGACCATATGTTCATGTTTTCTGTCTGTTGCTTTGCCGAAGGACTCCCAGATACCCGCGCAGGCTAAAATCATACCAGTATTATCTGCATTGTCACATATCCAGTCTGCACAATATCTTGCTAAATTAATGTAACGTTTGAAGAAATCCATTTCTCCTGAATGTTTCACATACTCACTAATGCTATATAAAATAAGGCCGGTAGAATCATTTTCATAGGTATGCTCCATGCTTTCGCCGGTCCGGCAGTTATAATTGAAATGAAAATTTCCGTCGGGCCTTTTCCTGATAATACGGAACAACCTTTCCAAAATCAGCTTGCTGATTCTATTCTGTCCTATGATTGCATAAGATGTTGCAACCCAAATTGTATCTCTTATCCAGACAGGGCCGACATAGTCTTCAAATCCTGCATATGTTATTTCTCCCGTCTTTTGCATGCAGAGTTTTGGCACTGTCTGGGAAAGGTTCCATAAATAGTTGATTTTCTTATTTTCCCTCAATCCATTAGGAGGCGATACAAACCACGACTTCCAGCTTTTTAGTGTTTCACTATAAAAACAATCTTTTGAAGAGAGTATTTCTTCGGCATTCTTGAGAATATCATCTTTACTAAACCCTAATATAAATATAAAATAAACCGGATTGCCATATTTACCATAATTAGCTCTTATGTTTTTTCTAAATACAAAAAATGAACTTTTAGCATTCTGTGATTTAAAATCATTCCTTACAAGATCAACAAAACTGCCCCTGCCAACCCTATCCGCGTCAATACATAACGTACCAATAAAAAACTCGGAATAATTTTTTATTCTTGATATTACAATATTATTTGTGCCTATTTTTTCTACATTGGAATTGCAATTTAAATCCGCACAGACATATACATCAATATTTCGCTCGCTCAATAAATGCGAACTGACTTCTACTTTCCTGACAATCGCATTACTGCTCGATGGTACCCATGTCGTAGTTCTTACACTATTATATCCTTTGTGGCTACAGACTTCATAGATTCCTGTGCCTTCAACAAAACATGCGTTATCTATAGAAACAAATCCCCTCCATTCCCCGGGTTCTATTCCTCTCATATAAGCATTTGGGTCATACCATATTCTCTCATCTCTATCTTTACACATAATAAACGAACCTTCTTTTCCTAATAATTCAGAATCTCTATCAAAATATGGGAAGTAGATTCCTTTAATCCAATCAATAGCCTTATTATCAACAAACTGCTGTAAACAACACAGCACTTCACCATTTCCCAAAGATACCGAATCTTGACTATTTCTACCAACAAAAAATTTGGCATGCTTCATCTATGTATGCCTCCTGTTCTAAACCACTATAAGTGAGATTGCCACGCTCCCGTTGGTCGCTCGCAATGACAATGTAAAGATATTTATTTCGTTTGTACTAAATTTATTTCTATCAATTTGTTTACTCTCTTTGCAACGTTACGGTAGGTCTCTTCAACACTCTCTTTTTCTGCCCATAGTTTACTCTCTTCCTCTTCCATAATTCTTTTTACCTCAATAGGTGACACATAAGGTGAATATTCGCTCATGGCTTCAGCATATTTAAGACCCTCTAAATATATGGAATTTTTTATTTCTTTCGGGAATGCAGGATTAAATAAAAAATCCTCGGACAAGGCAACCGACCTTAAAGATGGTACAGCCTCTCCATAATTAGCTACAAGCATGCCACTCTCTTTACTTATTAAAGATATTAAGAATCTAAAAGCAGCGTCTTTATTTTTAGAGTTTCTTGGTATAATATTAGTATGTGCATTTAAAGAAGTCCTCTTATGTTTCCCTCTGGGAAGCAAGGCAATATCCCAGTCTATATCCTTGAGCTGCCTTAAGGATATGGTATGGTATCTGTTTCCGATAAGCATGGCTGCTTTCCCTGAGCCCAAAATACCAGCCACAAAATCTATGCCTGAAACGCGCTGGATACTCTGCCATTCGGATGGCCTTGGCATAACGTGATACTTAAAAGGCAAATCATAAAGGAATCGCATTGCCTCTATGAATTCAGGAGAGTCAACGGTGCATACCTTCCCATCCTCGCTATAGAAGTGCGCATCATACTGATTGACAAGATTTATTCTTATATCATCAGACACAAATCCATATTGGATAATCTTACCTGTTGTGTCCTTCTTAGTAAGTTTTTGGGCTGCAGAAATAAACTCAGCCCAACTCCATCCCTCTTCCGGATACGGGACGCCGCCTTCATTAAAAAGCTTTTTATTGTAGAATAAGACAAAGGTGCTTGTCACTTCCGGGAAACCATAAACTCTCCCTTTATAATATATAAATGGTTTTAGACCAGGCCAAAAGTCTCCCATATCTACATTATATTTTTTACAATACGGTGTTAGGTCTTCAAGAACCTCTTTCTCGCAAAGGATTACAAAATCCTCAAAACTGTATATCATACTAATATCCGGTGGAACACTTCCTGCAATCTGTGTCAATAATTTCTGAAGTCCAGTATTACTCCAATCAAGTTCTATCTTAAAATCCGGATTCTGCTTCTCGGCAATTGCAATCTGTTCCTTCCTGATAGGGTTTGGGTCGGCTATCCATATTATCCTGGCAAGAGATTCCTTCTTTGAACCTCTATCACAAGACATAATTACACATACTGCTGCAGCAATAACTACCAAAAATATCAGTGCCAGGTTTCGTCTATACATAGCGACCCTTCTCCTCATGGTATTTATTTGGTTCTGTGTTCTTAGCGTATCAGCAGGACCTTACGGAACAGGCGAGGGGCTTTGCTTTCTCCCATTCCCAGCGTCATTCCTAACCAGCCTTTACGGCCATCACCATCATCATCATTCACAATAAAGTTAAATCCAAAGATACTGCCGGTTTCTCCCGCTGCTGGCGTGATGATATTCCAGGGAAAAGCCGCCACGTATGTGGTTATGTTTCCGGCACGGCGGACTGAGTATGTAACGCCAGGTACAGGACCGGCATCGGCACCACGCGGTGCTGTCGAGCGCACAAGCATCGGCTTGTCCTGGTAAAGGCCAATTAGCCATTCGCTGTCGTCGGTAACGTCCCATCCATCTGGTCCCATATTAGGCGCATTACCGGCTGCATCAAAACCATACTGAACGCTATCGCCCATCCACATACTCATCGGGCTTCCGGCTGCCTGCCGCTGTACATCATCACTCGCCTCAATTGCAATGTATAAATTCGCCTCGTCCCAGCGTAACCATATCTTTGCACTGAGGTCGCCGGGACCATACCATACAGTGCTGGGAGTCCGGACACCGTCTATACGCGAACTGGTATAGGCAGAAGAATCCAAAACCATTGTTGGTTCGCCCCAATTGATTGGTTCAGCATCAACAGTAATATGTTCATTCGTGTATTTCGCAAATATGAAGTTGTATGACCGTTCTATTAACTGCGTGTCTGAAACATGTAATCGCAGAAGAGCCGGGTCTCCTTCGGTAGGCAGTGAGTTCTCTCGCGTCAGTTTGACCCGTGTGGAACTGCCTGGCGCTACGCTGGAAAACCTATCTGTAAACGTTTTCAATCCCCAGTCTTGCGGAGCGGGTTCCAGTACTTTTACCTGTCCTTCGGTAGTCTTGCTTGTTTCGCTATGAAGTTCCACCTCAAGTTGGCCCGGCTTAAGAAATATGCGTCCGACCGAAACAGAGACTCCCCCCTCTATCCGCGCATTAGAAAGAACCTGTGCCAGCTGCTCTGGCGACATCTTACGAGAAGTTATATATGCAGGTGACCCATCAAATGGGATGGCTATTTCTCTGGCGTCTTCGGGGAACTGGACCGTGTTACCCATGAATTCTAACACTTCTACATCCGCAGCCGCCAGCGGAACATGCAGGACATACTTGTGCTCAGGAGAAGCGGTACACCAGACGGATGCTGCTGAATACTCCTTGCCCTTAAAAACCATAATCTGAACATCATCTTTCAACCTAATATCTTGTACAAAACCAGTGTATTCCAGCACATGACAGATGGTGTTTATCGCGCAAATAGCCGGCCGGATGCCTTCTTCTCGCAGTAGGCCTGATTGCCAGGGCGATTTCTCAGAGTCCTGGTGAAGAAAGTAGAACATGTGTTCAACCCCGGCAGCCATGCCGGCAAGGTATGCCCGCACGATATACTGTGCCTGAGCGCGTTCAGAGAGAATGTATGACTCCCAGTTACAAGGGATGTCGGGGTTGTACTCGTCTTCTCCGAAAAAGGCATACTCTGTCCACCACAGGCGCGGGTTGTTGAAATATGGCGCAATAATTTTGCTGACGCGCTCGCCCATCTCCCGCATACTACCCTGTTCAGGGGAAGCCGAGAAATTTTGGGTGTAAGGGTGGGCCGAGACAACATCGCAGCCCTTGTTGCCGCCAGCGGCAAGGAATTCCTTCAAATAGTCAACCATTCCGCCGTCCACCATCCCGCCTGTTACATTCGCCACCACCGGAACGTCAGGGTCCTGTGCCTTGATAGATTTGTAAGCTGTCTGATGCAGGTCCACATTCAGAGGTACCGGAAGTCCGTAAAAACCTTCATTTGCGACCTCCCATGCACTTACCTTTCCCTTATACCTGTGCGCCATCTCAGACCACCATTTACCCCAGGCTTCCAGGTCTACCTTTTTTGACTTGAACCATTTGTCGCTAACAATTTCCCCGGTATTAATCCACGGAGCCCATTCACCAGAGACTGGCATTACCCACAAACCGGCCCTCCTAGCGTTGGCAGTCCAAAGGTCCAGCCCTCCCCAGTTATATTTGCCAGGTTCTGGCTCCATAAATTTATGGTATATATCCTCGCGCGTCCAGGTGATGCCAACTCTATTAATCAATTCGGCGGTTTCCCTGGTACGGGCAAAAAAATGCACACCAAACTTGCCGGACTGGTCAGGCGGATTGAGGCGTTGGACCGGCTGGATAACCCCAAGCGTAATAAACCTGCGAAATTGTTCGCCGGTCGCTTCATCTTTAGTTTCCACGATAAGTTTATAGAAACCCAGGCGTGTAATATTAGGCCGTAGTGTATAATCGGTAACGCCTTCGGCAATGACCCGCCCTGTATTTTTCTTATTGAAAACCTCATTGCCCTCAAAATCTATCATCCGGGCATTGAAAGAAAATGCCCTGTCATGGTCAGTCGTGTTACTTAACAGCACTCTAATTTCCATCTGACCGCAATCGTTCATATTAAAAACATTCTTGAAACGGTCAGTAAATAGCGCCATTTCTAAGGACTCTATCGGTGGTGAAATAGCAAATTCTATAAAGCCGGTATTGTCTGTTAGTTCAAGCCATATCTGATTGGAGTCGCCGCGCCGAATGGTAACTTTTGTTGCCTGCGCAATTTCAATCCTCAAGCGGCATTTGGAAAGACTGCCAATCACGATTTCCTTTGGATTCTCCACCTCTGTAATCAGCGTGCCAGGTTTCGTTTCAAAACTCCCGGTTTTGCCGTCAATCGAAAAACCTTCTTTATCATACGTATCAGTATTGAGTACAAACCTGTAGGTTAAAGGAATCTCTGGTGTAGAACGAAGACTGACGCGCGGCGACAAACCACCCTCGGTAACGGTCCCTCTAATCAGGAATTCCTGGTCACCAACCTTGATTTTGCCATTGTTGGCGGTTAAGACCTCTTCGTTAATTATGGTTTTGTTGACAACCAACGTTGAAGAATCAATCAACTTTTGTCGAAATGCAGTAACCTTATGGATGAAAGGACCCGCAGATTTACCAACCAAAATCTGAAGACGACTGTTGAAAATGTAGTATTCCGAGGGATTGTTGTGCTTCGGCACAGACCAGAATCGTTCTCTATTTTGGAGATTAGAACTGACCAGAAAGTTCACGTCATCCAGGTGCAATACCACCGAATTGGATCCCCTTATCTCCCAATAGAGCCAGCACATGTTGTGATAGTAGAAGAAATCATCTCCAAAGACGCTGTCATCGTATATATCCTTAAAATACAGGTCAATCTTTTTCCACCCCTCAAAGTCCAGCGGAATATCCTGCTGATATTTGGTCTGATATCTTTCACCAGCGAAGGTAACTACCAATTTAGTCTCTTTCTGTGGTTTGTCAACCCGAAGCCAAAAAGAAATACCCTTGATGTCGGATAGTTTTTTTCTAATTGAGATACCGGCAAAAGTTGACGGGGCAGACCAATATTGTTCCCCCGAAACATCGGTCGTCCCGGTAAACTCTATCTTTAAGCCATACTTGCCTGAGTGAACGCTCGTTTGTGATACCTCGGATTGTACCTTGCCGACAGATACTCCAGGATTTCTTCCGTCTTCAAAATCCAGAAATCGTAGAGGGTATATATTAGATTCAGGTGTCGTTACTGACTCAACGGCAAATGCACTGGGCACGGTAGTAAATAAACTCCAGTTTGTCAGAAAAACCGATGACACCAAAGTCATTCCTGCCAGAACTGCCGTAGAAGTTGAGACACAGACTATTTTTGATAGTTTCTTTATGGTCATATTCATTCCTCAAGATAGACACTCATGGTTTTTTACAAAATTAAAGGGTCACCAATTATTTCCCAAGCCTTACCAGAGAACGGTCTCCAAATACCTTTACCTTTGAGCAGGCTTGGCCTTTTGATGTAACTCTTTTCCTCTTCATTTTTTTACCTTTCGGGCTGAGGATAGCCTCTTCGCCTTCTTTCAGGGGTAGGAAAAGCACTTTGCCTGACCAGGGATTTTTAACTTTCGCGGTTCCGCCTTTTTCTGCGGTAATGCTGACAAAGGTTACCTTTCCCCTGACCATTTCCGAAGAGACCAGGAAGGCTCCCTCGGCGCGCAAGTTACCGAAGCGGGCGGTGGCTTTGCCGCTCAGCCCCGGAAAGAGACGAATCAGGCCATGGTAACTTTGCATGAGCATCTCGGTGACAATCATCATAACCGTAGAATTATTCTCCGGCGTTGCGGGACACAATTCCCGGCACTGCGGATTTTCCGAAATAACCATACCGATTCCGATATGGGTGAACAAGCCGTTGGGCTTCAGTTGAGCCCGCAGTTCTTCATAAAGCAACGGTATTATCTCCTTCTTTCGGCCATACATCAGCATTGTCCGGGTGAAGAAAAACCACACCCAGCCGGAGACTCTCCATTCCTTATTATCCTTGTGGATAAGGGCCGGCGTATATCCGATTAAAGATGACGCAGTACGAACCTTTGCCTGGAAATACGGAATGATGTGGTCAAGCGTCCTTTCCACAATTTTCCAAACGGTTTCCTCCTTCTCGTGCGCCAGCACCACAGGGTGTAGCCGATAGGTAATTTGGCTCGGATGGTTTAACGAGATATCTGCTCCATCCGCAAGAATTCCTTTTTTTGTAGGGTAGGGTGGATAGTTCGCAAGCAGGTCTTCCCACCCTTTCCGTTCTTCACTGTCCAGATTAAAAAGTTTGCTGGCTTCAATCGCCAGTTCTAAGCAGGGTTTCAGAAGACTGATATCCGCAATGGCATTGCGGGAAAGGGTAAAAATTTCTGCGGGTACAGTTAACGGCAGATGGTAGCGACCATCCCTGTCTTTTTCCATAAAAGCGCTAAAGAAGCGGACAATCTCCCGCAGGAATGGGTAGATTTTTTCCCGCAACAATTTTCTGTCCCGGGTGTACCGGTACGCCCAGACATAAACGATTCCGCAGAATGGTCCACCGCAGAGTGAAAGCCGGTAATCAGAGTCGAACGAAGGCTCGCCGCCCATAAATTTCATCTCAAGCGGATAGCAGGCGCCGGGTAAGTCAAACATCTTTTTCGTTTCAGAGACCGTCTCCGGCAGGGCATTTAGAAAAGTATCCATAAAGGGCAGAGCCAGTTCCGGGTGGTTGACGCAGAAGACCGGCAGGGTATGAATCTGGACGTTCTGGTCCAGGGTATAGACCGCGTTGAAAAGGCCCTGCCTGGGCAAATCCTGATGGCCGTACCAGAGACCGCACAGCCCCGGCACCGGCGCTCGTTTTAAAGCAGAGCCTGCCTGATACAACCCGAAATACCAGAGCTGTTCCGGGATTGGGTGGTCCTCTAATTGGACAAACGACTTCTCCCAGAAGTTCTGCCACCAGCGGGAATGTTCCTTCTCTAAACGGTCTGCTCCCTCCTGCATACCGCGGGCTACAATCTCCTTTGCGCAGGACAGCGGAGAGGAACTTTCGTAAGAGGTGGCGGTACTGACAAAGAGGTCAAAGTCGCCGGTAAGATTGAACCATATTCTGTCACCCTTCTGTTCAATACCATCAATCCCGGCCTTCACTTTTGCTTTCAGGCAAAAACGGCTCTCTCTTGGAACCGCCCCCATGACCATGGCATAGGATGTGCCGTCAGGCATCTTTTGGTGAAACCACACCAGATTATTCTCTGAGCCGAATTCCGGGTCTTTCAGGTCATAGTCAAATGGCCGGCGGAGTTCCAGGCGTTTCTGCAGCATTGGGGCTGAGGCGTTCCGCATCCTTATCACCAGAAGATTACTCTCCCGGCTGACAAAGCTCTCCACCCGGGGGGATGACGGCTTCGTTGCGCCAAAACTACTGACCAGCCTCATTTCCAGACAGTCCTTTGCTTCCCATAAGGAAAGGACCTGTCGGACTTTATAGGGTCGCGGCGCAACCCAGGAGTATTCATTTGCGGCATAGTAATTGTTGCTAACAGTGGTTCTGATTTTAACCTGGCCGCAGGATTTCAAGAGCGGTTCCAAAGGAGAGTTGCTTGTATCCGGCTTTTCAATCTCCGGAAGGAAGTGCAGGTCTTTAGCGCCGCGTCTTTTGACCTCGGCCATTAATTCCCGGTAGGTGAGTTTTTTCTTCGGGGCGTTCCGACCGTCAAAAACATCGACTTTGTTGACCGTCCACTCCAACCAGTACGGAGCGTAACAGACTACACCCATATCGCCGTTACCCATGATATGGCCATCCTGCCAGCAGGTTCCGGCATTCTCGTAAATCAGGTCCTGGCTTCGGACAATACTTTCAATATCAACCTCAAGCATACCATTCCGATATATCTTACCAGACATTTTCCATCTCTCCGATTGTTATGAATACTCCCGGTTTTACCTTTTCCAACATGGAATTATTTTCGCTCGTTGCTCAATGTTAACCCTATGTGCTTTCAAATAATAATAATTCTGAAGTCAGGGGTTTGCCCAGACGAACAACCAAACCTTTCTGTTCTAATTCAACACCTTCTCCTTTAATGGATTTTCCCTTGTTATCAAAGGTAACCTTGTATTGCCTGCTGACATCAAGCCCGCGCGGGCGGAAAAGGTATTCTTCGTCACCATTTCCTACCAGACGAAAAATTCCGGCTATTATCCTGGAGGCATCTGAAGACGCATATTCCAGAACACACCAACCTTCCGGTTCAAGACTTTTGAGAACAGGAGTATGGTGAAAAACACGACAGGTTGGCAGCATTGGCCTTATAAAATCCTTATAAAGTTTAATGTGGTGGGTTATGCGTTCTTTGACAATAGGATTAATTTCTTTTATGGACGGGCTGACCCCGCTGATAGACCAATGACCAAACAAAGGCACCCTTAACTGGAAATCCAGGTCAGCTTTTAGATATGCTGACATAAGCGCTCCAGCCATACGATTACAATATTCAGGCGGTAAGGCTATAGTCATACCGTTTAGAATCTTTAAGGAACGCGGTTGAACCATCCAGTCGGATAGCCATCCTGTATGTGAACGACTGACCATGCCTAAGTCATTGCGACCGCCGCCACTGGAACAGTTCTCTATAAGGAGCTTGGGGAATTCTTTCTGCAAACGGTCAAATATCCCATAGATTACTTCGTAATGACGCCATATAGTATTTTCAAGAAAACCTTCATGGGAACGCTGACCACCTTCAAAAACAGAAACATTATAATCTAATCGGAAAAGGTCCAGGTCATAATGACGGATTAGTCTTACTATCTCTGATTCTACCCAGGAAGCCACCTCTGGTTTGGTTAAATCCAACTCTCCATTCCCCGGAACACCATAACGTGTTATTACCCAGTCCGGATGTTTTTTGTATATCTTACTGGCCATGCCGATGCGTTCCGGTTCAACCCATAATCCGTAAAGCAGTCCCTTCTTACGGGCATACTGAAAAACCGGTTCAAGTCCATTAGGTAACCTGTTCCCAGTATGCCAGTCTCCAACTGTATCCCCCCAGCCTATATTTTTATCCCCGAACCATCCGGCATCAACTTCAAAAAGTTCACAACCAATTTCTGCGGCTATATCAATTTCCTGTTTTAGAAAATCCTCGCTGACCTCATCATCCATATATCCCCAATGATTATAGATAATTCTTTGTGCCCGGCCTTCTGGCTGGGGCGGAAGAACCGAACATCTAATGTGATTATGAAGATTCTGAACACATCTGTCTAAATCGCCCTGGATTAAACCTAAATGCACCTCCGGGCTCTTTATTGTTTCTCCCGGGGTCAGGACTCTCATGGGACCGGGTGAGTAAGGTCCTATTTTGAAAAACAACTGTTCATCTCCTTTTCCCTTATCCTGATTACAGGTAAATTCTATGCGCCAATTCCCTGACCAGGCTAAATGTCCTATAAAGAATTCTCCTGTCCCTTCATTACGTACGATAAAGAAAGGGCAACCATGTCCGGACCTTCCCTCTATTCCTTCTAAACGCAGAGTTCCATTAGGAAGTGATTGCCAATCAAAGTCTCCTTCCGTCCCCCATATCCTCTTGATAAAACTGCCCATTGAAAAGACACTATCATTACCGTTAGATACAAATTCCCGTGCCCCTACTACAGAAAATGGATGCCGATGATTTGGTGTATGCCAGATAAGACCCGCCCATGGCGAAATGGACGAAAGCGCCGATGGTTTGTCAGAGGTGTTTGTTACTTCTATCCATCTTATTATAAAAGGGGTACCATCAAGCCTGGTATGTACTTTTATATTTACCGGCCGGACTTTATGAGACAATTCTATAACAGCGTGACGGATATCAGTGCTACCGCTATCTTCCTCATATGCCTTTACCCATTTCCAGCCAAAATGTAATGCCTGGCCGTCCATTTCCAAATCAAAGGCTTGTAACGAAAGTGCATATGTTACTGCTATGTCTTTTGAAATATCTTTCTCTGGTTTCTTGAAACCTACACTAGACCAATATCTTCCTATCAAGCGACCATCTATCAAAGATTCATCATATACAGTTAATCCGGACGTATAGTTTGCTCCCGGAGTCAAACCAGAACGAAACATGACATCTACAAATGTGTTGCCTTGCTCTGATTTTTCCATAGCAAAAACCTCTTTCTATTTTAAAATCTCATGTCAACTCCATTTTACTGCCAGCCAAAAGTGGAGGAATCAGGAAAAGGAGATCCATACCAGCTGTCATTCCATTTTGCGACTCTTTCTTTCACCCACACTACATGTCCGTCACAGAAGAGGACATTCATGCCACCATTATGGGAAAAACGGACGTAGGCGTAATACATTGCCTCTGTATTGTTCATTACCCAGCGGGGCGTGGGCCCGGAAGTTCTTGAGTCCATCACCATAGGAACCCTTGTGGGTTGCTCTACCTGGTACACTTTGGTAAACGAATTAACTTGTGTAAAAAGCGGTTCTGTGCAAGTATAACCGCCTGTCCCGGACCAACTTGTGCCATTATCAAGAGTATTTTTGCCCCGGCTTGGACACGCCCAAACAGCAGGTTGATTTCCATTTACATCTCCCTTCCCACTTCCACCTATGTAAGGGTCTATCTTGTCGTACCATCTATCCGTGTAGGGTTGTGGCGGTGGCTCAAATGCATGTGGATAGTACCCCTCCCAATCATCGGTGTACATTATAATCCCCTGGCCTATCTGCTTGAGGTTACTCATACATGCTCCCTGCTTGGCTTTTTCTCTCGCATTTCCTAAAGCTGGTAAAAGCATCGCCGCCAGTATGGCTATAATTGCAATCACGACCAATAATTCTACTAATGTAAACGAAGCCGTGTGTTTGGCAGACACATCTTGCCGTTTTTTAGGGTTAAATAAGTAAGCCGGAAG
>CAYVEO010000009.1:6441-54333 GCA_964449965.1 uncultured Planctomycetia bacterium | reverse complement strand
ATTTCCAAAAATATTTCTTGCTTTTGGAAAGGATTTTTGGTAGTATATAAAATTGCAGGTTAAAAAGGAGGGACTAATATGCACAATAGAGGCACTGAGACGATTTATAAAGAGATTTCACAACTTACAAGTAATGAAAAGATAATTCTTATTTCTAAGTTGGTGTCGGAAATTTCTACATGTATAGATAGGACTCGAAAGGTTAATATCTATGATATAAAAGGAGTAGGAAAAGAAATCTGGAAAAGGATGGATGCTCAGGAATATGTTAATAAGGAAAGGGCATCATGGTAATAAAGAGAGTGATTAAAACACATAGAAGAATTTAAAGAAAATTAAGGAAATAGAAGTATTAGTATTAGAAGAATATTTATAACTTCTTGAGAGTTTGGATGAAAATCATAGAAGAGCCTAAAGACATCCAGATATCTAAATGAATCGCCCGCTCATCGTAATAGCAAGCCTCTTCTCATCCGGGATAGCACTTGCAAACCTCATATCCATTCCTCTACCATATCTGTTTATTTTAACTGCCATTCTCCTCATCCTGACAATTGCCCTGTGGAAACGGCAATCATTATCTACGATTTTTTTATGTGCCGCTGTATTTCTTTTAGGTGCATTATCCTATCAAAATGCTTGCAGGATTGACCCCTTTAATATCAGCAATTTTGTCCCTCAAGTATCAGACAAAGTTTATGTAATAAATAATGTCATGTGTGGATACCATGTGCCCAAACCTGCCCAGTGAAAAGTGAGAAATTTTCTTGCAGGAGAGGCAAGTTTGTGATATACTTAAAATCATGTCTAATGTTAAGACTATACTATTTGTCTGCACAGGGAATACATGCCGCAGCGTGATGGCTGAAGGGTTGATGAAGGAGATGGTAAAAGGCAGGGATGATATCAGGGTCTTATCGGCCGGTATACTTGCTATACCGGGGTTTGGTCCGAGTAAAAATACTATAGAGGCTTGCAATAAGGAAGGGGCAGATATATCAAAGCATATTACGCGCAATTTGACAGAAGAATTGATAAAGGAATCAGATATTATGCTCGTTATGGAGAAGATTCATAAAGATTATATATTAGATAAGTGGGCATATTGCAAGGATAAGGTATTCCTGTTGTCAGAATATGGGAAGGCGTCTCTCCCCGGGGAAGATAATGACATACGCGACCCTATTGGTCAGCCAATAGAAGTCTATCAGTCATGTTTAAATCAGATAAAAGAATCATTGGAAAGGGTGCTGAAATCACTATGAAGATAGCTGTAGGAGCCGACCATGGCGGATTTGAATTAAAAAGACACTTGATGGATTTTCTAAAAGGTATGGGGCATAGTGTAACGGATTTTGGCGCCAGGGATAATTCTCCGAGTGATTACCCGGAGTTTGGTTACAAGGTTGCCTATGCAGTCTCGCAGGAGGGCTATGACCGCGGCGTCTTAATCTGTAAGACAGGCATTGGCATTTCCATAGTTGCAAATAAACTCACCAACGTGAGGGCAGGTGTATGTCAGGATTTAAAGAGTGCCAGGTTGTCACGTGAACATAATGATTTAAACGTGCTGGTGATGGGGTCTGAATTTGTATCACTTCCAAAGGCTAAGGAGATATTGAAAGTCTGGCTTGAAACTGATTTTTCAACAGAAGAGCGGCACAGGAGAAGGGTGAAACAGATATCAGAGATTGAGAAAAAGGTGCTGGGTGAGGAGGCGTGAGTAATTTAAGATGGACTGACCAGGAGATATTTGAGGCTATTTATAATGAAACGGTCCGGGAGAATTCCAACATTGAACTAATCGCTTCAGAGAATTTTGCAAGCGAAGAGGTCCTGGAGGCTCAAGGGTCTGTCTTTACCAATAAATATGCTGAAGGCTATCCCCATGCACGGTGGTATGATGGGTGTGAATACGTAGATAGAGTGGAAAGTCTGGCAATTGAGCGCGCTAAAACTCTCTTTCACGTTGACCATGCAAATGTTCAGCCTCACTCCGGCTCACAGGCTAATATGGCGGTATTCTTCGCAATGTTAAAGATGGGCGATACAGTCCTGTCTATGGATTTGGCATGCGGGGGACACCTTACCCATGGTCATCCGCATAACTTCTCAGGAAGATATTTCAAGGTAGTAACTTATAGCGTCAATAGAAAAGATGAAAGGATAGATTATGATGAAGTCCTCAATCTGGCAAAACTCCATAGACCCAGGATGATAATTGCAGGCGCCTCTGCATATCCGAGGGTAATAGATTTTAAAAAATTCAGAGAGATTGCAGATAAGACAGGGGCATTCTTACTGGTTGACATGGCTCATATTGCAGGGTTGGTGGCGGCAGGCGTCCATCCGGGCCCGCAAGAGTATGCGGAGTTTATAACTACTACAACGCATAAGACATTGAGGGGACCGCGGGGCGGCATGGTTCTCTGCAGGAAGGAATTTGCAAAAGAGATAGATGCCCAGGTTTTCCCGGGCATTCAAGGCGGCCCGCTCGTGCACGTTATCGCAGCAAAGGCAGTTGCATTTAAAGAGGCGATGTCTCCGGAATTCAAGGAATACCAGCTGCGCGTGACAGAAAATGCCAGGACATTAGCAGAGGAACTTAAAGGGCGCGGTTACAGGCTCGTATCAGGCGGTACTGATAATCACCTTCTATTGGTTGACCTTACATCTAAAGGCATAACAGGGAAAGAGGCAGCAAATATTTTAGATAAGGCAGGTATTACGGTAAATAAGAATCTTATACCATTTGATAGTAAAGGGCCGTTTGTTACGAGCGGGATACGGCTTGGTACTCCTGCGGTAACGACGAGGGGTATGGGTGTGAATGAGATGATTGAGATAGCAGGTTTAATGGACGATATATTGAGTTCAAAATATCCGGATAAGGCTATACCAGAGGTGAGAGATAAAGTGGGAAGATTGGCAAATAGATTTCCGATTTATACCGAAAAGTTAAAAGCGATGTGTGGGAGAGATTGCTTCGTCCGTTGACTTTTGAATAGTGGTATGATATAATTGTAAATATATGGCAGATAGAAACGAATTAAGATTAGTTCAGAAACAACTACAGAAATTGTCTCTTACCCCTAAGATGCAGCAGGCACTGCACCTATTGCAGATACCCATGCTGGAACTTAAGCAGTTACTGCGGGAAGAGATGGTGAGAAACCCGTTATTAGAAGAGACGGAAAGCGGTGAAGAGTCTGAGGATGCAGAAGGAAAAGAAGAGATATCAGGTGAGGGTGAAACAGGAAAAGAAGGTAAAGAGGAAAATATTGATACCATCCTTGACAGGTTATCACAACTTGATGAGAACTGGCAGGAATATTTTCAGAACGGCGGAACAGAAAACAGGGATAGGGATGAGGTTCAAAGGAAACGGGATTTCCGCATTGAGGCTTCTTCCGTCAGACCGGATACCCTTCATGAGCATATCACCGAGCAGCTGCGGTTATCTACATCGATTCAGAAAGAACTTCGTATAGGAGAACATATTATCGGATGTATAGATGACAATGGATACCTTCAGTCCTCGGTCACTGATATTGCAAAGGCGTTAGAGGTTAGTCTGCCTGAAGTGGAAAAGGTATTGACGCTTATACAGTCCTTTGACCCTGTAGGTATAGGCGCCAGAGACCTTAAAGAGTGTCTGCTCCTGCAGATTAAAAACAAAAGAATGGTAGGAACGCTGTCTGCAAGGATTATAGAAAACCACATTGATAAATTAGAGAAGAGAAAATTCCGTGAGATTGCCAAGGCGCTTTCAGTCCCGTTGGGGGAGGTTTTTGCTGCCGTTAATATTATATCTACTCTGGAACCAAAGCCCGGCAGGTCATTCTCTGCAGAAAGGGCACAGTACATTATACCGGATATAGTTCTAAGAAAAGTGGATGGCGAATACGTAATCATAATCAACGACGAGGAGATACCGAGGCTGAAGATAAGCGCCCGTTATAAAAAACTATTAAGGGAAAAGGGTGTGGATGATTCAACCAAAAAGTATCTAAAGGATATGCTGACCTCTGCTATCTGGATGATACAAAACGTGGAGTACAGAAAGAAGACATTGTATAAGGTTACAGAAGCGATTGTCCATTCGCAGAAGGAATTTCTGGATAAGGGATTGTCTTACCTTAAGCCTATGAGTTTGCAGGAAATAGCAGACAAGATCGGAATGCATGAGTCTACCGTAAGCAGGGTCAGTGCCAACAAATACATGGATACGCCTCAAGGTTTATTTGGGTTGAGATATTTCTTTACCAGGGGCATGAAGGGTGATAATGGAGGAAGGGATGTCTCTGTTGAAGTTATAAAACAGATGATAAGGAAATTCGTGGAAAGAGAATCTCCTGACACTCCCATAACGGACGATAAGATAAGAAAAGAGCTCATCTCGCAGGGGATGAATATATCCCGCAGGACAGTAGCAAAGTATAGAGAGGAATTGAAACTGCTTTCCTCAAGTTACAGGAAGAGTTATAAAATATAGGTGACCCATATGCAGGATAAGAGAATAGAAGTCCTACATCATGAATTAAATAGATTGGAACAGGCTATAAAGAGAAGAGATAAGGCAATATCTGATATAAATAGAATTATAGATGAAAAATTATATACCCTTACTATAGTTAAAGAAGCCTATAGGACAGTGAGCGCTATTCTGGACCACAGTGAGATGGTGACGGCTATTATGGACTTGATGAAAGGCGTGCTTACCTATGATATAAGCGGCATACTTTTATGGGAAGAAGACGGCGGGAGTGAACTCGTGATGGAAGTGGTCCAGCCTTCAAGCAAACGTCTCATAGACAACTTTAATTCAAGGCTTTTCCATATGGCGAAAAAAGAGATGACTGGGACATTAGATAAAGGAAGATTAGTATTTAAATGGAAGGGAGAGTCTGGCAATCTTGTCCGAAGGAGTTCCAAAAGAAGTAAGCCGGCTTTTTGTAAATTTATCGTCCTGAAAACCGGAAAGAAAAAACTGGGCATTCTGGGGATCGGGCGCAGTGAAAACCTGGGCGATTTTGACGAGGCTGATACAAGGCTCTTTTCCCTTATTGGTAATCAGTCTGCCGTGGGGTTAGGAAATGCGCTGAGCCATGAAAGGGCACAGGAACTGGCTATTACTGATGAATTGACAAAATTTTATACCCGCAGGCATTTTAAGGAATGTCTTGAAGAAGAAGTGAAAAGGTCAAAGAGATATGGCAAGGTATTTTCCATAGTTATGCTTGATATTGATGATTTTAAGATGATAAACGATAAATATGGACATATTCAAGGCGATAAGGTTCTCATAGATACGTCTAAGTCCATAAGAAATGCATTACGTGAGGTGGACCTTATCTGTAGATACGGGGGGGAGGAGTTTATTATTGTTATGCCTGAGACAGGCAGAGACGGGGCTATTAAGGCTGCAGAGCGCATCAGGAGGATTGTAAAGAATAAAAGATTTTTGATTTCCGGAAAGTCTGCACGGCTTACGTTAAGTCTCGGCGTGGCCTCTTATCCTTTTGACGGCGTAAGCGGTGAAGACCTCATAAAGAAGGCAGACCAGTCTCTCTACAGTGCAAAGGCTGGGGGTAAGGATAGGACGTGTTAAGGAGGGTATGAATGGTTGACCAATTTTTAGAAGACAAAACTACAAAACTAAATCTATCTGAGATGAAATCTGGCGGATTTATTAAACAGAGGCAAAAGGACCTGTTTACTATAAGACTCAGGGTCCCGGGCGGGAGATTGTTACTGAAAAAGTTAAAGAAGATAGTAGAGGCAGCAGAAAAATACGGGGGGGATTATGTCCACCTGAGTGTCCGCCAATCCGTAGAGATACCTTATGTCAATATCAAGGACATTGACGCCTTGAGGAAGGAACTTGAAGAGGTAGGGCAGAAGATTGCTTCTTGCGGGCCGCGCGTTCGGGTTCCTACCGCATGTTCCGGCTGTGAGTATAACCCCAATGGACTTATGGACGTCCAGAAATGGTGTCTCGCTGTGGATGAAAAGTTCTTCGGAATGCCTACAGGTCATCACAAGTTCAAGATATCTTTTTCAGGGTGCCCGATTGACTGTTTTAGAACTACAGAAGCAGACCTTGGATTTCAGGGGCAGATGGAACCCAGATGGAACGAAGAAACATGTGTAGGCTGCACACTGTGTGCCAAGGCATGTCAGGAAGGGGCAATAGTCTCTAATAAGGATGGGAAGCCTGTGTACGATGCTTCAAAGTGTATCTACTGTGCTGATTGTATAAGGGTATGCCCTACAGAGTCGTGGATGGAAAATAAGAGAGGCTGGGCTGTCCGTGTTGGCGGAAAGCACGGCAGACACCCGTTGGCGGCATTCAAGGTGGCTGACCTGGTGCCGGGTGAGAAAACATTTGAAATAATTCAAAAGACGGTAGAGTGGTATAAGGAAAATGGCATAGGAAGAGAGCGAATCGGCGAGACTATCCGCCGCTTAGGCGTTGAGAAATTCAAGGAGGACGTTCTAAGTAATGGAAGCAAAACCTGATAACAGCATTGATTTACACGGTGAAATGTGCCCTATAAATTTTGTAAAGACCAAACTCGCATTGGAAGCGATGGAGAGCGGTCAGGTTTTAGAGGTGTTCATTGATGATGGTGACCCGATGAGGAACGTACCGAGAAGCATAAAAGAAGAGGGGCACCAGATAATAGACGTTAAGAAGATAGGGGAAGGATATAGACTGCTGATTAGAAGGGCGTGAGGAGAATAGATGTCATACGTCAAAGGACTGAGATGTAAGGAATGCGGGAGGGAGTATCCCAAGTCACCGGTATATGTGTGTGAATATTGCTTCGGGTCATTAGAGGTGAATTATGATTATGATGCCATAAGCAAATCTCTTACCATAAAGAAAATAGAGAGCGGGCCGAAGAGCATATGGAGGTATAAGGAACTACTGCCAATAGATGGTCAGCCGACTGATGGACTGAATACAGGGTGGACGCCATTGATCAAAGCAAGGAATCTTGCCGCGGCGTTAGGGGTAAAAGAACTTTATATCAAGGACGATTCAGTCAATCATCCTACACTGTCATTTAAAGACAGGGTAGTGGCAGTAGCATTGTCCAAGGCAAAAGAATTCGGGTTTGATACGGTCGCATGTGCATCTACAGGTAATCTGGCAAATTCAGTTAGCGCCCATTCTGCTTTGGCAGGGTTGAAGAGGTTTGTATTTATCCCTGCTGACCTTGAGATGGGGAAGGTGGTGGCGTCACTTATATATGAGCCTAACCTTATAGCGATAGAAGGGACTTACGATGAGGTGAACCGTCTTTGTTCAGAGATAGCAGGCAAATATAAATGGGCATTCGTGAATATAAATATTCGTCCTTTTTATGCCGAGGGTTCAAAGACTTATGGATATGAAATAGCAGAGCAGTTGGGATGGCGGGCGCCCCAGAATGTTATAGTTCCTGTGGCAGGGGGCTCTTTAATATCAAAAATCTGGAAGGCATTGAATGAATTTCATAAGTTAAAGTTTATACCTGAGGTGAAGACGAGGGTATATGCTGCTCAGGCTGAAGGGTGTGCCCCTGTAGTTACTGCCATCAGGGAAAAGGCGGATATTATAAGGCCTGTAAAACCAAAGACCATAGCCAAGTCACTGGCGATTGGCAACCCGGCAGACGGCTATTATGCGATGCAGACTGTGAGGGAAAGCGGCGGATATGGTGCATTTGCATCAGATAGTGAGATAGTGAACGGTATAAAGTTACTTGCAAGGACTGAAGGCATATTTACAGAGACTGCCGGCGGTGTAACAGTTGCTGCTGCTAAAAAATTGCTTGAAGAAGGAAGAATTTCCAGAAATGAATCCATAGTGATATGTATTACAGGAAATGGCTTAAAGACCCAGGAGGCTGTTTATGACCACATCGGGAAGCCATATAAGATAAAACCGAGCCTGGAGGCGTTTGAGGAATGTTTAAAGGGAAAGAGAAAGGAGTGATTCAAAGATGAGTGCAAAGGTGAGGATACCTACACCTCTACAAAAGATAACCGGAAATCAGGCAGAGGTGAATTGTGACGGGGCTAATGTCCGGGAATTAATTTCCAATTTAGACAATAAATATAACGGCATTAAAGACAGGATTTGTGACGAGAATGGGAAGGTTAGACGGTTTGTCAATATTTACATCAATGAAGAGGACATAAGATTCCTGAAGGGTGAAGATACAGGCATCAAGGACGGCGACGAGGTTTCTATCATACCCGCAATTGCTGGAGGTTAATTAATGGCTACGAAGAAGGTTACGTTGATATTCCCTCAAAAATTGATTAAAGAGCCGGTCATATACCGCATGGCTAAGAGGTTTGACCTTATGCCAAACATAAGGCGGGCGCGCGTTACGGAGACTACGGGAGAGATGACACTGGAACTCTCCGGCTCATCGGAAAATCTGGTTAAGGGGATAAGGTATCTGGAAAAATTGGGCGTAAAGGTTGAGCCGGTAGCAGGGGATATAATAGAATAAAACTGATGTCAAGGCAACCTGATGCTCTTATCTTTGGCGCCGGGGCACTTGCCCTTGGTTTTTTAGGCCCTGAACTCTACAAGGATTGGGCCTTAACGTTTATAGATATTGACGCCAAGAAGGAATTATTATCACATCTAAAGGACAATGGGAAATATACGGTCAATATTGCAGGGCCGTTCCAGAAGGCGTTTGAAGTAACGAACGTCCGCGGACTAAACCTGAATAACCCGCCGGAACTAAAAGAAATCATCCAGAGATTCAATTCAAGTCCATTAATATTCACGTCAGTAGGTGCTGCCAATCTAAATTTGTTAGTCCCCATATTCCGTGAAGGATTAAATTCCAGGGAAAAAGCAAAGAGCGGTGCAATTTATATTCTGTGTTGTGAGAATGGCAGAGATATAGCCATGAAATTCCACGCCTCTCTTGAAGTTAGTCTGAACAGACGCCTGACATCAGAATGTAGAATAGGTGACACGGTAATGGGCAGGATGTGCCGGGTTGAACCGGATATTGAGAATAACAAACACTTAGAACCCGTGTATGAAGGTGCAAATTGGGCAGTGGTGGCAGAACCGTTTTTTGGATTTCCGATAAAGAGGGGGCTCATCAAAGAAGAGAAACTCTTCAAATCCCCGTTTCAATTAAAGGAAGACAATGTATTTGAGGCGTTAGAGGATATAAAATTCTTTGCCCATAATGGGTGCCATGCGTTTTTAGGTTACATAGGCTTTCTAAAGGGGTATAGATACTTTGGGGAACTTAAGGAAGATAGGAATTTAATGGGATTAGCATACGAGATGTTATTCAACGAGACAGGCAAGGCACTCATAACCAAGCACGAGATTATAGACAGGAGTGATTATGAAAATTATGCTACAAACTTATTGAGAAGGCTTACCTGCCCTTCTTTTAATGATTCCATAGACAGGGCTGTGAGAAGACCCCTTGAGAAATTAGGACCTGATGAGCGGCTTATATCCGGAGCCAGGTTCATATTGTCACAGGGAATCCGCCCGCGGATTTATACCTTAGCCATTGCGGCCGCTATCAAGGCATGTGTTAATAACAAGGAAATATCTTCGGATAATATAGATAATATACTTTTAACCTATTGTAAATTAACCCCTGAGAAAGATGCTGTCCTCATAGAGCTGATTAAGAATTCGTATGAAGAGATAATGAAAGGACAATGGATAAAAGTCTAATCTTAAAGGGAATACCCCCTTTTAATTCATTGAGGTCTATTGAGCTAAAACAAATTGCTGAGCGTGCCAGTCTGGTTCACTATGCACGAGGTGATATTGTCTATAGGGAAGGTGAGCCTGGCGATGCACTCTATGTGGTGGTTTCAGGCAGGCTCAAGGCGTATGTGAACTTAAAAGATGGCGAAGAGAAAATCTTTACCTATTTCCATAATGGCGATTATTTTGGAGAGGTGTCTCTCCTTACAGAGAAGGCGCATTCTGCAAACGTCCGGGCTATAAGTGATTCCGTAATTCTTAAATTAGATAAGAACGCATTCTATTCCGTTATAAATAAGATACCATCTTTAGCGCTGCACCTTGGCAAGATACTCAGTGCCCGGCTCAGGGTATCTGATACAGATAAGGAAAAAAAGGCTGAGAGTAAGGTCATTTCTATATTCTCAGCAGTCCCGGGCGTTGGTAAGACAACTTTTGCCATTAACCTCGCAGCGAGTCTGGCAAAAGAGACCAGGAAAAAGGTTATCTTTCTTGACATGGGTGACAGGGCACGGGAACTCTTAAAGGCACTCCGTCTTGACAGAAAAGTACCTCTGGTTGATTTTGAAAAATTCCTGTATACGGAAGAAGCCGTTAGAAATAACATCGTCCTCCACACGGCAGGATTTTATATAATGGGCGTCCTGCATACAGGTGATGAATCAAAGATTGCTCCATTATTAGGATATCTGGCTGCTAATTATGATTATATAGTAATAGATTTACCTGACAAGATGGACAAAGCCATTTACAGGGTATTGATACAATCTGATGAAATCTTCCTGTTAACTGATAAGGAAAGGGACAACATTAATCCAACGTCTATCTTGATACAGAGATTATACGAAGGCATAGAGCAGCTTGAAGGAAAGACAAAGATAATATTAACCCGTACAGACGTTTCCGGAACAGTGCTTTCAACGTCCAGACTGGAAAAGATTCTTCAGCACAGGATAGATTTCTTCTTGAAAGGCGAGTCTGGAATGGAAGACAGGATGAGAAAGAGCGGGATGCCTCTTTTGTGTGAGGAGCCGGAATCCCCCTACTGCAATACGGTCAGATATATATCCCGTCAGATAGGGGGTAAATTAATAGGGCTTGCATTGGGCAGCGGCACTGCGAGGGGATTGGCTCACATAGGGGTCTTGAGGGTCTTTGAGCAGGAAGGGATAGACCTTGATATAATAGCAGGTTCAAGTATAGGTTCCTTAATGGCTGCTGCATGGGCTTCCGGAAAGAATGCAGATGATATGGAGAGGATAGCGATGAGTTTTAAGACGCGGCTCAGGGCATTCTCCCTTTTAGACATGATGCTCCCGCGCATAGGACTTATACGGGGTAAGAACATAGAGGTATTTTTACGATTTATACTGGGAGATAAGACGTTTGCAGATACCAGGATTCCGTTGAAGATAGTAGCAGTAAATTTAGATACAGGGCAGGAGGTAATTATTGACAAAGGATACCTGTATGAGGCGGTCCATGCGAGTATAGCGATACCTGGTATATTCTATCCTGTCCGGCGTAACAGTATGAGGCTTGTAGACGGCGGCATACTTGACCCTGTCCCTGTAGGCGTCCTTTCAAGGTTAGGAGTGAGTAAGATAATAGCAGTTAACGTCTTACCTGACCCAATTGAGGCACAGAGGCGAAGGGAATTGAGAGAAAAATTACTTGAAAACAAAGAGAGAAAGATGGCAAAAAGGAACTTTATCAGTTATTCCATATATAAAATTAATAGAAGGATAAAGGGCGTGGTATCCAGCATGATTGTGCCAAAGATTATAGATGTTACGATGAGGACGAACGAACTCTTGAGATATGAAGCCTCTGAAAACTCATGCAGGCAGGCAGACGTTGTTATAAGGCCTCTTGTGCCAGAGGCATCATGGGCAGATTTCAATAAAGCCCAAAAGTTTATAAGACGCGGGGAGAAGGCTGCAAGAGACATTATCCCGGATATAAAGAAGTTGGTGGAGGCGTGATGGATAGTAAGCGAAAGGTTTCTATAGTTAGATGTAAGGATTATGACAGCCTTCGGGTATATGAGGCTGTCCAGAAAGCGATAGATTTGCTCGGCGGGATGTCTAATTTTGTGAAAAAGGGGTATAATGTCCTGCTCAAGCCTAATCTGCTCTCAGCGAGGGCGCCTGAAAGCGGGGTGGATACCCACCCTGAGGTGATGAGGGCTGTAGTTAGATTGGTAAGAGAATCCGGCGGTAATCCTAAGATAGGCGATACGCCTGGCGGCTCTGTTAAAAGGATGGACGATGTATATGAAAAATCCGGGATGAAGAAGATGGCGGATGAGGAAGGGGTGGAACTTCTGAATTTTGACAGGATAGAAGATGTCAGGGGTATCCCTATAGCATCCTTTGCCTTGGAAACAGACCTCGTTATAACTATACCCAAGTTTAAGACGCATAGTCTTATGACCTTGACAGGCGCTGTCAAGAATGTATTTGGAGTAGTTCCCGGGTTATTCAAAACTAACCTCCACAGGTCATTCCCAAATTACAAGAATTTTGCAAAGGTTATTGTGGATATCTATTCCATAATAAAACCCGGCCTTGCCATAATGGATGGCATAACTGCCATGGAAGGTGAAGGACCTGCAAGCGGTGATTTAAGAAACATAGGGTTGGTTATGGCATCCAATGACCCTGTGAGCCTTGATGCTGTCTTTAGTACTATTGTATGTGTCAAACCATTTGACATAGAGACTACAAGACAGGCACATGAACGAGGACTTGGCATGGGGGATTTAAATAATATAGAGATTATAGGCGAGAAGGTTGAAGCCGTCCGATGCACTGACTTCAATCTTCCCAAAACCGCCTTACTATATAAAGTGCCTAATCCAATAACGAGAGCGATAGCGAAGAGGCTAAAGTTTAAAATAGCAGTCCATAAAAATGACTGCACCAGATGCTCTATATGCGTGAAGAGCTGTCCTGCCAGGGCTATGTCAATGGATGAGAAGAAAGGGGTTGTAATTAATCATAAGGTGTGTATATTCTGTCTATGCTGCCATGAATTCTGTCCTAAAAAGTCTATCTATGTCAAAGAGAGCATGCTGGCAAAGATTGTGAGGACGTAATATGCCTATAAATACTATAGAATGGGATAATAATAAGGTTAAGTTGATAGACCAAACATTACTGCCCAATAAACTTACCTATGTTTATTGTAAAGATGTTAAGTCTATATGGCATGCTATAAGGACGTTGAAGGTCCGAGGGGCGCCGGCGATAGGGATTGCTGGTGCATTGGGGGCTGTGTTAGGAATTCAGAAATCAAATGCCTCTACCTATAAAGATTTTGAAAGAGAATTGCGTAAGGTGACAGGATACCTGGCATCTTCCCGGCCAACTGCTGTGAATCTGTCATGGGCATTGGACAGGATGGAGCAGGTAGCAAAAGAAAATTCATCTAAGGATATATCTACGATAAAGGCTCTGTTGCTGAAAGAGGCGCTAAAGATTATAGAAGAAGATAAAGAAATATCAAGGAAGATGGCAGAATACGGTGCTAAATTATTAGATAACGATGATACGGTCCTTACCCATTGCAATGCAGGCGGGCTTGCTACGGCAGATTATGGGACTGCCTTAGGCGTGATTTATAAGGCAAAGGAGATGGCGAAGCATATAAGAGTATATGCAGATGAGACGAGACCACTCCTCCAGGGTTCAAGATTGACTGCCTGGGAACTGATGAAAAACAGTATTGACGTAACGTTGATATGTGATAATATGGCTGCAGAGGTTATGAAAGAGGGTAAGATAGATAAGGTTATAGTCGGAGCAGATAGGATTGCTGCAAACGGAGATACAGCTAACAAGATAGGCACATACGGGGTAGCACTGTTAGCCAGGGCGCATAACATCCCATTCTACGTCGCAGCACCTGCGTCAACGTTTGATTTGACATTAAAATCCGGAGATGAGATACCCATTGAAGAGCGCGGGAGAGATGAGATTATAGAAGGTTTTGGCAAAAGAACAGCACCCCACAATGTCAAGGTTTATAACCCTGCCTTTGATGTCACCCCGGCAAAATTAATTACTGCAATCGTTACAGAAAAGGGCGTATTAAAGCCGCCATATAAAAAGAGTATAAGCCAAATGATTGACCCACTGCAGAAGGCAAAGTGATAGATTATGAAGACTTACAGGAAAAACTGTATAGTTATTTCCACAAAAGACCATATTTCTGTGGAACTTCTAAAGCAGGCTAAATTCATTGATTTGAAGAAATTAAGGGAAGAGATTGAAATGAAAAGTAGCCATAAATAAAAAGTCCCTCTGGCCTAAACCAGAGGGAAGTTTGGCTCTGTCCCGCCTTAGCGAGACAATATATAGTATACCATAAAAAAACTTTTTGTCAAGATAATAATTGTATAATAATTGTATAAGAGAAATCGGGGAAATTTATGAAACTAAAAGACATTGGGGAGTTTGGGTTTATAAACAGACTCAGGGATAGGATAAAAATTTCTAAGTCAGTAATCGTTGGTATCGGGGATGATGCTGCGGTAGTTAAATATACCCGTAGTAAATATCTTCTCGTAACGACTGACATGCTGATTGAGGACGTCCATTTCAAATTATCTACAGCCACTCCTTACCAGATAGGCCATAAGGCAATGGCGTGTAATATAAGTGATATAGCTGCTATGGGGGGTATACCAAAATATGCTGTTGTATCTATTGGGGTGCCAGGGAAAATGGATTTGAGATTCAGTAATGAATTATACAGTGGGATGAGTAAGACTGCGAGGAAATTTGGCATCAGTATCATAGGCGGGGATACAAATTCTTCTAAGAAGGTAGTCATAAATGTCACATTATTAGGGGTGGTCAGGAAGAAGGAACTGGTTCTGAGGAGCGGGGCAAAATTTACTGATTCTATATATGTCACAGGTAGGCTTGGAGGCTCTATTCATGGGAAACATCTGAATTTCACTCCGAGGTTGAAAGAGGCGCAATACCTGGTGAAGAATTTTAATGTCAGTTCAATGATAGATATATCTGATGGTCTTGTCCAGGACCTTGGGCACATACTGGAAAAGAGTAAAGCCGGGGCAATGCTGTTTGAAGACTCAATACCCATATCTAAGCAGGCTAAGACACTTGACCATGCACTCTATGACGGGGAAGATTTTGAACTATTGTTTATACATCCGCGCAGGGGAGAGAAGAAACTGAAATCTGCAATATCCCGCGGCAAGATAGATGCAGTATGCATTGGATATATAGTCCAGGAAAGTCGTGGTATTGAATTGATAGGTAAAAGCGGCAGGACAAGGCGATTGAAGATGAAAGGATGGACACATTTTTGAAATAATCTCTAATAACACATTAACTACTATTAAATTAGGCAAAGGGTTAGGAATAATGCTTCGCATAGGGGATATTATTGCGCTTACAGGTGAATTGGGAAGCGGTAAGACTACTTTTACCAAAGGCATAGCGCAGGGCTTAGGGATAAGAGAGGGAAAAGTAAAAAGTCCCTCTTTTGTGCTTATAAAAGAATACCACGGTAGGATTCCCTTATACCATTTTGACCTATACAGGCTCAATGATTTGGATAGTATAAGAGCGACAGGGTATGAGGAATACCTGTATGGAGATGGTGCTGCTGTAATAGAATGGGCAGAGCGGTTAAATGGGTTACTTCCAAAAGAATACCTGCATGTGGAATTCTCTATAAAGGATGATGGTAAAAGGGTTATAAGATTTACCCCATATGGTCAGAGGGGAAGTGAATTGATAGAAGGGATTAGGATTGAAGATACTGGCGATTGATACATCAGGCAAGGCAATGGGCATTGCTATAGCAGATGAGAATGGAATGATAATAGAGCACAATGATACTTCAGGTGCGAAACATTCTGCTGCCCTGGCATCTACGATAAAGAATATCCTTGACAAGGCAGGTTTGGGATTTAATGACATAGATGGCTTTAGTGTGAGTATAGGGCCTGGCTCATTTACAGGGCTGCGCATAGGGGTTACAATGATTAAGGGTTTTGCCTTTGCCACAAAAAAGCCTGTAACGGCAGTGCCTACGCTGGATACCATTGCTTATAATTGCATTGCCTCGCCCCACCTTATTTGCACTATAGTAGATGCAAGTCGTAATTTGGTATATGCATGCCTTTATGAATCAAGGGGGCAAGGACTTGAAAGGAAGTCGGATTATCTGCTAATAAATATCAGTGAGTTGCTAAATATGGTTCAAGGGCCTGTCGTGTTTCTTGGAGATGGGCTCAGTATTTACAAGGAAGATATTACTAATCATTTTAAAACCTTAAAGGGTACAAATGTAGTGGAATTTGCACCTGAACCTATGTGGTATCCGAGGGCAAGCACAATTGCAATAATGGGATTGGAGAGATTAAAAGATGGTAAATTTGAAGACCCGGACAAACTCGTTCCCTTCTACATCTATCCCACAATACAAAAAACCTGAGACAATCTCAAGACCAACATGGGCTGAGATAGACCTCGCCGCGATAGATTATAATCTAAAAGAGTTAAAAAGGATTATAGCACCTGACGTTAAAATACTTGCCGCGGTAAAGGCAAACGCTTATGGTCATGGGATGCTCATGGTATCTAAAAGATTAGAATCCATAGGTGCGGATTTCCTGGGTGTCGCCTGTGTGGATGAGGCGCTTCAATTAAAAGAGGCAGGGATAAGGTGTCCGCTCTTGATATTCAGTCACATATTACCGGATGAGGTTAATTCGGTAGTTGATAATGGGATTAGAGCAACTGTAAGTAATATGGAAATAGCCCGTGTATTGGATAATGCGGCAACAAAAAATAATAAGGCAAGGGTCCATCTGAAAATAGATACCGGGATGGGGCGGATAGGGGTATGGTATGGGGATGCTATGCCATTTATAAGGGCGGTAGCCCGGCTAAGAAACATTGAAGTAGAAGGAATTTATACCCATTTCCCGAGTGCAGATGAAAGAGATAAAAAATTTACCTTAAATCAATTAAACGTATTCAATGACCTCTTAGAAAGATTAGAAAGAGAAGGGATAGAAATTCCATATAGACATGCAGCCAATAGTATGGGAATCATAAGGCACAAGGATTCACATTTTAATATGGTTCGTCCGGGGCTTATGTTATACGGGATGCATTCTTCAGATTTGGCAGGAGATTTAATAAATCTAAAACCAGTCTTAAGTCTAAAGAGCCGTATAACCTTTTTGAAGAAGGTCCCGCCTGGCAGAAGCATAAGTTATGGAAGGACATACACAACAAAGTCAAATACTCTTATAGCCACAATCCCTATAGGATATGGCGATGGATGGACAAGGCTATTATCAAATAAGGCTCAAGTCCTCCTGAAGGGTAAACGTGTCAGGGTGGCGGGAAGGGTATGTATGGACCAGACTATGCTGGATGTCGGGCATATCAAAAATGTCCAGGTTGGTGATGTGGTGACGCTTATAGGAAGCCAGGGTGGTGATAGAATAAGGGCAGAGGAATTGGCTAAATTATGCGGCACTATCCCCTATGAGATAACCTGCTGGATTTCCTCCCGCGTCAGAAGGGTGTATAAGAATTAATTCTTGATATATGTAATAGTTTCTGATATAATCCCAATACACATGGCGGTGTAGCTCAGTTGGTTAGAGCATACGGCTCATACCCGTAGCGTCATTGGTTCGAGTCCAATCACCGCCACCAATAAAGTTAAGACGATAATTAATGGTATCTGACCATGTTAATAGAAAATGTAAGAAGTTTTATTCAAGAATATAAAATGTTAAAAGAAGGAGAAAAGATACTTATCGGTATATCAGGTGGGCCTGATTCGGTCTGTCTCTTTCATATTTTGAGAGAACTAAAACCCTTCTATCGCTTGAGATTGCATCTTGTCCACTTTAACCATAAATTACGCGGGAGAGAATCTGATAAAGATGCAGAGTTTGTGCGGAGACTTGCGAGCAGTTATAAAGTCCCTGTTACTATAAAATCTTTAGATATCAGAAGACTTGCAAAAGAAAAAAAGATTTCCGTAGAAGATGCAGCACGCCAGGCGAGGTATGAGTTCTTTATCAGGATATCTAAATGGACAAATTCTAAAAAGATTGCTACTGCCCATACAAAGGATGACCAGGCAGAGACGGTTTTAATGAGATTGTTGCGCGGAAGCGGTGCCACGGGATTATCCGGAATCCCGCCGGTTCGCACCCAGGATGGCTGTGTGATTATACGCCCACTTCTGGATTGCCGTAAGAGAGAGATTCTAAAATTTCTAAAAGAAGAAGGGTTACCTTACAGGATAGATGCATCAAATCTTAAGACTGAATATCTGCGTAACAGTATCAGGTTGAGACTTATTCCATATTTAGAGAGATATAACCCGCAGATAAAAGAGGCTCTGGCTAATTCTGGTGAAATCCTTTCAACAATTTCAGATTATATTCAGAAGTCAGGCAAACTGGGACTAAAGAGCTGTGCAGTTTTTGACAGGGGTGAAATTGCTCTAAGTCAAAGACGATTAAAGAGGTATCACCCGGCTATCCAGTATGAAATTGTCAGGCAGGCTTTGGAAAGACTTAAGGGGAATTCAGCCTCTATCGCATATTCCCGCTGGATGGAAATAAAGGAGTTGATGGGAAAGAGGGGTTCCCGTGCAAGGGTCTTTCTTCCGGATAATTTGCAGGTTTCCAAGGAATATGATAGTCTAATCGCCAGAAGGTCCATAAAGCAGGATAAATTATCATTTTCCCTATTGCCACTTCCTGTACCAGGTAAAAAAGTTTTGCCGGGGTTTAATCTAACTGTTGCTTCAGGTATTATTACGTTAAAAGAATTCAAGAAATCACATAAAAATAAACAAACTGCATTTTTTGATTATGCTAAAATAAAATCACCTTTAGGTGTTCGGTTTAGAGAGACAGGCGATAGAATTGTGCCTCTTGGAATGAAAGGTAGCAAGAAATTGCATGATTTGTTTGTAGATGAAAAGATACCGCTTAATGAAAGGGACAAAATTCCATTGGTTATTTCCGGCAGTGACATTATATGGGTGTGCGGCGTGAGGCAATCTGAACAGGCAAAGGTTATACCTCATACCCGGGAAGTTCTGAAATTATTGCTTACAGGAGGATTTAATGGATAAGCCATCTGAAGGGAAAAAGGAGACGAAAATAGGATATAAGAGAATAAGGCCATTACTTATCATTCTACTCTTATTCCTATTCATAATAGGACCGATGACCTTATGGCGGCAGTCAAATACTGCAAAGGGTTATTTCATGGCTGGCGAGTTCTTTTACAAAATGAAATGGTATGACATGGCAGAGGAGGCTTATCATAAGGCGGTGGAACTTGATATATATTATCCAAAGGTCCATTACAAGAGAGGGTTGGTCCTGCATGAAATGGGTTTTTATGGAGATGCTATAAATGAATATAAGAAGGAATTGGACCTTGTCCCGGTATATACAGATACAAATGATAATTTCGCACTTATTTATGCGGGTATGGGAGAGGCATATTACATGAACGGCGCCTCTCTGGCATCCTCCGGGGATGAAACCGGCTCAATTACAATGTATAATGAAGCACTGATTGCGTGTAATAAGGCATTATCTCTGAATGCTAATTTTATACCTGCCTATTCTTTATTGGGAAAACTCCACCATACGTCAGGGATGCTTGATGAGGCTGTCAAGGATTATAGTAAGATCCTGGAACTATCTAACGATGAAGGCGCCCTTGTTGAAGGATACTACAGGTTAGGGATTATATATGCATCTCGCGGGGATAATAAGATGGCAATAAGGCATTTGAAGAAAGCCCTTGAGATTAATCCGTATTTCCCCCCGGCACTTTATGAGATTGGCAAGATTTATCATAAAGAAGAGGCTTTGGATTCTGCTATAAATGTGTGGAGGAAGGCGGTTCACTACGAACCTGATTTTATAGAGGTGCACTATGAACTTGCCAACGTCTATGTCCGGCAGGGCTGGTACAAGGATGCACAGAGAGAGTATCTTGCTACCATAAGACTATGTGAAAAGATAAATAATAAAAGGGTTATTCCATTACTGTCAGGCGCATATGCTAATCTGGGGACGCTCTACTATTATGAGAACGGGGAGAAGGATAAAGGGATAAATTGCTGGAAAAAGGCTGTTGAGATTGATAGTTCCAATGAAATGGCTAAAGAAAATATCAAGAAAGTGAGTAAATCCAATGGAGCAGAAAGAGAAAAAATCTGATAAAAAAGATAAAAAGTTAAGCCAGAAAAACCTGCCGATAGCGATAATTATTATCGTTATGCTCCTGTTATTCTTCAGGTATCTGACGAACCTCCCGATTACCTCTACCAGGGAATCGGACTTTAGCGAATTTATATCAGCAGGGGAGCGTCATACCGTTGAAAAGGCACAGATAAGAGGAGACAGTATCACATGGGAGGGGTATGACGGGAGAAAATGGACTGCCAGGAGGTTTAAGGACTTTGATATGAACAAATTCCTCAAGGAACACGACATACGCATAGAGGAGTTAGCCCCTGTGGAGAGTTCATGGTGGCAGACATTTCTTACATATCTTGCATTCCCGTTGCTGCTCGTGTTATTCTTCTGGTTTTTCATTTATAGAGGGCTCCAGGGCGGGGGAGGGAAGATTCTATCCTTTGGCAAGATTCGTGCCAGACAGGTATCAGCAGAACATATGAAGATTACGTTCAATGACGTAGCTGGTGTGGATGAGGCTAAAGAAGAACTTCGTGAGGTCATAGAGTTTTTGAAGGACCCGAAACGTTTTCAAAGATTAGGGGGGAAGATACCAAAAGGGGTGCTCCTCATGGGTCCACCGGGAACAGGGAAGACGCTCCTTGCCAAGGCGGTTGCTGGTGAGGCAGGCGTCCCATTCTTCAGTATTAGCGGCTCGGATTTTGTTGAGATGTTTGTGGGTGTAGGTGCGTCACGGGTTAGGGACCTGTTTGAACAAGGCAAGAGGTCTGCCAAGGTGAGCGGGAAGGGCTGCATCATATTTATAGATGAGATTGATGCGGTGGGTCGCCAGAGGTTTGCCGGCATCGGAGGAGGACACGATGAAAGAGAGCAGACACTCAATGCGCTCCTTGTGGAGATGGATGGGTTTAATACACAGGAAGGCGTGATACTTATTGCTGCCACTAACAGGCCCGATGTGCTTGACCCGGCGTTGCTGCGCCCGGGCAGGTTTGACAGGCAGATTGTAATAGGGAAACCCGATATAGTCGGCAGGGAGGAGATACTAAAGGT
This sequence comes from uncultured Planctomycetia bacterium, assembly GCA_964449965.1. Classification (GTDB taxonomy): domain Bacteria; phylum Omnitrophota; class Gorgyraeia; order CAYVEO01; family CAYVEO01; genus CAYVEO01. The sequence continues at coordinate 33,280 of CAYVEO010000009.1, read as the reverse complement.
CCATACGAGAAATATTAAATTAGATAAAGGCGTTGAGCCGAAATCCATTGCCAGGCAGACGCCCGGATTCTCAGGGGCAGATATAGCCAATCTGGCTAATGAGGCGGCACTTCTTGCTGCAAGAAAGGGAAAAGAGTCTGTTACAATGGAGGAGTTGGAGGCAGCTATAGAAAGGGTTATCGCAGGACCTGAGAAAAAGAGCCGCGTAATAACTGCGTATGAGAAATCCATAGTCGCCTATCATGAGTCAGGACATGCGCTTGTCAGCCTCTTTGTGCCGGGTGCGGACCCATTGCACAAGGTATCTATCATCCCGAGGGGATTAGCGGCATTAGGGTATACGCTGCAGCTGCCTCTTGAGGACAGGTATATTACCACCAAACAGGAACTGATTGGCAAACTTACTGTGCTGCTCGGGGGAAGGGCTTCAGAAGAGATTACATTCAATGACGTGACAACCGGTGCCCATAATGACCTTGAGGTATCCAGCAATGCTGCACGAAAGATGGTTTGTGAACTCGGGATGAGCGATAGGTTAGGACATTTAACATTTGGCAGAAGGGAAGGGCCGGTATTCCTGGGCAGGGACATTGTAGAAGAGAGGAACTATTCTGAACAGACTGCTGTCGTAATAGATGAGGAAATCCGCAGGATAATTGATGAATGCTATGCGAGGGCAAAGGAAATACTAACTACTCATAAGGATGAGTTGAAGAAATTGGCAGAGGCGCTTCTTGAGAAAGAGGTGTTGGATGCTAATGAGGTGAAAAAGATAGTGGGATTAGAAGAAACTAAGGAAGTTTCTCCGGAACGAAAGTAAAGTGAGAAATTTGCCCGGATTGGGTAAGAAGACGCTGGTAATGGGGATATTAAATCTTACCCCGGATTCATTCAGTGACGGTGGACTTTATTATGATAAGAAGACTGCATTTCTTCGTGCACGTCAGATAGAAGAAGATGGTGCTGATATACTTGATATAGGAGGTGAATCTACCAGACCCGGTTCAGAATCCGTGAAGTTAGAAGATGAGATTGACAGGGTTATACCTCTTATCAGGAAACTAAAAAAGACCATCAGGATACCGATATCCATTGATACGAGTAAATCTGAAGTGGCACGTCTTGCGCTGGAATATGGTGCATCCATGGTAAATGACGTCACTGGTCTGAGAGGCGATAGTTCAATGGCTTCTGTAGCAGCACGGTACAAAGCGCCTGTAGTGATTATGCACATGAAAGGTTTGCCCAGGACCATGCAGGTTAATCCCAAATACAGGAATCTGATACCGGAGATAATCTCTAACCTCAAAGAGGGCATAAGGATTGCAAGGTCAGCCGGGATAGATAAGGACAAGATTATCATTGACCCCGGGATAGGGTTTGGAAAGAGGACACGGCATAATCTTCAAATATTAGATAGATTATCAGAATTCAAGAAATTAGGATATGCCTTATTGATAGGGACATCCAGAAAATCATTCATCGGGAATATCCTTGACTTACCGGTGGATATGCGTCTTATGGGGACTGCTGCAACAGTGGCAGTAGCCATATATAATGGTGCGGATATCATAAGGGTGCATGATGTGAAAGAGATGGTCCAGGTAGCACGGATGGTGGATGCCATTGTAGGACGGGCGTCTCGTCCGCCAAGGCGGACGTCCCGCCTGTCAAGGAGAATATAATTTTGGATTTATTATTGAGGCTGTGGAGGCCTGTTTTAGAGATTCTAATCATGTGGTTTATACTTCACATGGTACTCTTGTTCATTATAACCTCGCGTGCTATCCAGGTTTTAAAAGGGCTTATAATTCTCCTCATCGCCTGTTTCATATTCCAAAGACTGAGGCTTGATACAGTAAACTGGATAGTAACCAATCTTTTCCCCATATCTGTCCTGGCTTTGTTCATAATATTTCAACCGGAGATAAGGTTAGGACTATCACAGATAGGGAAAAAGCATATATTCAGGACTGTCATGGGAGAGGAACAGATAATAGGCGAGATTGTAAAGTCTGTTATCGGGCTTTCAAAGAAAAAGATAGGGGCGATTATTGCGATTGAAAGGCAGTCAGGTCTTAAGCCTTACATTGAGAGCGGCATACAGGTGGATAGTAAGGTCTCAAGTGAATTACTGCATACCATCTTTATGCCCAATACCCCTTTGCACGATGGCGGCGTTGTTGTTCAGGGAGGCAGGATTGTATCTGCTGCATGCCTATTTCCGTTAACGCAGGACCCCGCCATTAGCAAGACTATGGGAACCCGTCACAGGGCTGCCATAGGACTTACGGAAGAGACCGATGCAGTAGTCATAGTTGTATCTGAGGAGACAGGTTCTGTATCCGTAGCATCAAATGGAAAACTCACGCGTGACGCAGATAAGGATATGCTGACGAATATTCTTGAAGAGATATACAAATCTAAAGAGGAGAAGTACCATCTCTTCTTTGGGAAGAGAGAAAATGATAAGAAAATGGTTATTGAACAATCTCAGACTTAAGTTGACGTCTCTTGTCCTGGCTATTCTGTCGTGGTTTTATATTACGGGAATCATTAACATAGAAAGGGATATAGCCACAAGGGTGATGGACAATGTGGGGGTAAAACTTCTCAGGGAATCAGGAAAGCCGTTAGGAAACAGCCTTGAGGTTGAGGTTATTCCTGATAGAGTAAGCGTTACCCTGAAGGGCCGCAAATCGATTCTGGAACAGGTTGAATTATCCGGTCTTACGTTATTTATAGACATTGCCAACTTTGGTGTGCCGGGCAGGTACGAAAATATACCGTTACAGATTGTAGCGCCGCCCGGGATTGAAGCAGTTTCCCATCCGCATTATTGCGAGGTAATTATAAAGGAACGGGAAAAATCTACTAAGAGCCGCAGTCCAAGGACTACTGTCAAGTGAGAAAAAAACTATTTGGGACAGATGGTATAAGGGGTGTGGTGGGACAATATCCTCTTACGGAAGATATAGTCTTGAGATTAGGCATGGCTATAGGTGAATCTGTCCGCGAAAATGGCATGAAAAATGTGGTTATAGGAAAAGATACCCGCTCCTCCTGCCAGATGCTCCAGAAACTGCTCGTTTACGGCATCCTTTCTAAAGGGCAGGAGGTAATAGATGTCGGGGTTGTTCCTACACCTGCGGTGGCGGTTCTAACAAAAAGGTTTCACGCAGCTATGGGGGTCATGATATCAGCCTCACACAATCAGGTGGAAGACAATGGCATAAAGCTCTTTTCTGAAAATGGATACAAGGTATCTGATACGGTAGAAAACCGGATAGAAGAATTTATTTTCAGTGATTTCAATAATTTTGTAGTTGCCGACCTTGGTCGGCTTAATTTAAATAAACATAACGATGTAATTCAAAAAGAAGATTCTCTGGAAACATATCTCTCGTTCGTAAAGGGAATCCTGGAAAAGAGATTAAATTTAGAAGGAATGAAAACGGTTATTGATTGCGCCAATGGTTCTGTATCCGGTATCGTTTCCCCTCTATTTGAATCTTTAGGCTTAGAGGTTATAACGATTAATGACGAACCGGATGGCAGCAATATAAACCTGAATTGCGGTTCTTCCGTGCCCTCGGTGGTTCGTGAAGAGGTCTTGCGGCACAGGGCAGATATAGGCATATCATTTGACGGAGATGGCGACAGGGTGGTAATGGTAGATAATAGCGGAGAGGTATTAGACGGCGACCATTTAATGGCAATTATAGGGACAGACTTGATACGGAGGAACAAACTCGCCGAAAATACAGTAGTCGCCACAGTTATGAGTAATCTGGGGTTGGATGAAGCAATTGGAAAATATAAAGGAAAGGTGCTCAGGTCAGAGGTAGGGGACAAACACGTGATGAGGAAACTCCTTGATAATGGCTTGATATTTGGAGGGGAACCTTCCGGTCATATCGTATTTCTGGACTACAATACGACTGCAGATGCCTTGATTACCTCTATTAAACTCTTAGAGATAATTAGCAAGAGTGGAAGGACATTAAAAGAACTCTCTACATGCATTGAAAAGTATCCGCAGGTTCTTATCAATGTCCCGGTGAAAGTAAATACCATACCTGTCCATGATTCTCCCGAAATCTTAAATGCTATTGACGAATCTAAAAATAGACTGGGTGAGATAAGCAATATACTTATAAGATATTCCGGGACTGAGCCTGTGGTACGGGTAATGGTTGAGGGCAGGAACATGGTAGATGTGGAAAGAGAGGCCCTTAAATTATCAGGGGTGGTCAGGGAGGTATTAGGGTGATAAAACTTGGCGTGAATATAGACCATGTTGCCACATTGAGGCAGGCAAGGAAGGCTGCAGAGCCTGAGCCTGTAGCGGCCGCCATAATTTGTGAACTTGCTGGATGTGATAGCATTACGGTTCATCTCAGAGAAGACAGAAGACACATAAACGAAAGGGATGTTGAATTATTAAAGAAGGTCCTGAAGGTAAAACTGAATTTAGAGATGTCCATATCCCCTGAGATAGCGGCTCTTGCATGTTCCATAAAACCTGGACAGGCTACCATAGTCCCTGAGAGGAGACAGGAGATTACCACTGAGGGCGGATTGGACGTTATAAAGGATGAGGCGAATATAAGTAAGGTGGTAAAGAGATTGGCAGATAGCGGCGTGAAGGTTAGCCTCTTTATAGACCCTGTCAAAGAGCAGATAGAAACGTCTAAGAAAATAGGGGCAGAATTTATAGAGCTTCATACAGGCAGTTTCGCAAATAGTAAGACAGAGTCTGAGATAGAGGCAGAGTTGGAAAGACTAAAGGTATCTGCCCAATTTGCCTCAAAGATAGGTCTAAGGGTTAATGCAGGTCATGGCATTACCTATCTGAATGTTCAAAGGATTGTGGAGATACCGGAAATAGAAGAGTTAAATATTGGCCATTCCATTATATCCAGGGCTGTATTGGTAGGTTTGGATAGGGCAGTTAGAGAAATGCTTGATTTAATGAGGGCGGGACAAAATAGATGATACTCGGGTCAGGCGTGGACATTGTTGAAATAGAAAGGATAAGGTCAGCGGTAGAGAGGCACGGAGAAAGGTTTTTAAAACGGATATTCACGCCTGATGAAATAAGGTATTCAAGGGGTAATAGGGATTTTTATCCGCATCTTGCCGCAAGATTTGCCGCCAAGGAGGCAGTAGTTAAGGCTATGGGTAATGGGTTCAGGGCACCTGTGAGCTGGCGGGATATAGAGGTTTCAAAAGATATATATGGCAGGCCAGGGATTATATTGCATAACCATGCAAAGGACATTCTTAAGGCAAGAAATGGACCTGATATATTAGTGAGTATATCTCATACAAAGAATTATGCAATAGCCAGCGTAATATTAGTAGGAACAAAGTGACGAGGCAATCTCGCTTTTCAAAATTTCTTCCAAAACGAAAACCTGATACTCATAAAGGTGACTATGGACATGTCCTTGTTCTCGCAGGTTCACCCGGACTTACAGGTGCCGCATATCTATGCAGCCAGGGGGCGTTAGTTTCAGGCAGCGGACTTGTTACCCTCGGTATCCCAAGAAGTCTGAATTCCATTATGGCAGTTAAACTGACAGAGGTAATGACTAAATTACTTCCTGAAACAGAGTCAGGCACCCTCAGCCTGAAAGCCTATGATGAGATATTGGACTTTATTGATAAAGTAGATGTTGTAGCGATAGGCCCGGGACTTTCTACGCATAAGGAAACTGTCCGTCTTGTCCGGAAACTAATAACATCTATCAGTAAACCCATTGTGATAGATGCTGATGGGCTGAATGCTCTGGCAGGCAGTGCCGGATTACTAAAGAAGGCAATCGGACCGGTCGTGATTACGCCACATCCAGGGGAGATGGCACGGCTGGTTGGAATTTCCACCAGTGAGATACAGAAAGATAGAAAGGCAATAGCCTTAAAATCAGCAAAGGAGTATAATCTTACAGTGGTCTTAAAAGGATACCATAGCGTAGTTGCAAACCAATCTGGTAAGATGTATATCAACACAACCGGTAACCCAGGCATGGCAACCGGGGGCACAGGTGACATACTCACAGGGATGATAGCCAGTTTCATTGGACAGGGTATTTCAGCCTTTGATGCGGCAAGACTTGGTGTTTACCTCCATGGTCTGGCAGGGGATTTAGCAGCGAAGTATGTTGGAGAGGTAAGTTTGACGGCAGGTGACATCTTAAGATGCCTGCCAAAGGCAATCAAGACAAATGCAGGTTAAATGAGCATCCTTACGATTATATTTATAGCATTTGGACTGGCAATGGATGCCTTTGCCGTATCTGTCACAAGCGGATTGACAATTAAGAGTCTGAGATTCAATAATGCCTTTAGAATTGCAATATTTTTTGGGGCATTTCAGGCAATCATGCCGTTAATAGGATGGTTAGCCGGGCTTGGTTTAAGAGATTTTATTTCAAGTATTGACCATTGGATAGCCTTTGGTATCTTGAGTTTTATCGGCTGCAAAATGATTTATGAATCAATCAGGATAAAATCATACGAAAAAGAAATCAACCCGTTAAATGTTTACGTTCTGCTGATGTTATCTATTGCCACAAGCATTGATGCGTTAGCCATCGGTGTAAGTTTTGCATTTATAAAAATTTTTATTGTAACGCCGGTAATAATAATTGGAATAATAACTTTTCTATTGTCTTTTCTTGGGACTTTTATTGGCAACAGATTCGGACACTTTTTTGAAAATAAAATTGAAATCGCAGGCGGTCTCATTTTGATTCTCATCGGAATAAAGATACTGATTGAACATTTGATATAGATGAAAATCTTTTTATGTCTATGGATGTCTATAAAAGTATATGGTTGTAGCCCCTTGATAGTACCTATTGGGATACCAGAAATAAAAGTGAATTGAGGCAGGTAAAATGAAAGAACTAATCCCACAGCAGTTGATAGAGAAAAGAATCTTTATAATCCGTGGTCAAAAAGTTATGATAGACAGCCATCTTGCTGAGCTTTATGACGTGGAAACTTTTAACTTAAACAAGGCTGTAAAAAGGAATATCGAACGTTTTCCTGAAGATTTTATGTTTCAACTTACAAAGGAAGAAGCCAACCCTTTGATATTCCAAATTGGAATATCAAAGACAAAAGGGCGTGGCGGTCGCCGATACCTTCCTTATGCCTTCACAGAGCAAGGCGTAGCTATGCTTTCCAGTGTTCTAAATAGTAAACGTGCAATCCAGGTCAATGTAGCTATCATGCGGGCATTTGTGAAACTAAGAGAAATCCTATCAACCCACAAAGAACTCGCCTATAAGTTAGGGCAACTTGAGAGAAAGATAGAGAAGCATGATGAAGAAATTAAGGCAATATTTGAAGCGATTCGCCAGCTGATGACTCCACCCGAGAAACCCAAAAGACAGATAGGCTTTCACCCATAAAGATATTGTCCGTTCAACTCTCTGTTACCCATTGAAATGTAACATATTACTACAGAGAAGAAAAACGAACTGGTGACAAATTGTCACCAGTTCAAGACAATGAAACATTTCCAGAAGATTTTATGTTTCCATTGACAAGGGAAGAGATAATGAACTTATCACAAATTGTGATAAGTTCCAAGATAAAACATGCACCATGGGTATATCCGTATTTCTTCCTCAGTTGCCTCAATCTCAAACCCAATTTTAACCTGATTTCTATACTCATAAAAAGATTATATTACCCGGTGTAAAAACGGTGTAAATAATGTTTGACATTTTTTAGCCCCTGTGGTATATTTATTCAAAGTTAAGCAATATATATTTTAAACACTTGCTGGCGTAGCTCAGGGGTAGAGCAGGGGTTTTGTAAACCTCTGGCCGGGGGTTCAAATCCCTCCGCCAGCTCCATAAATTGGAAAACTTGGGCAGGTGGCCGAGTGGACAATGGCATCAGACTGTAAATCTGACGGCTCAGCCTTCGGAGGTTCAAATCCTTCCCTGCCCACCATAGAATTTTTTTGCGGGCGTAGTTCAACGGTAGAACGGTAGCCTTCCAAGTTACTCACGGGAGTTCAATTCTCCTCGCCCGCTCCAGATACAGATAAAAGAGGACGGTTCTATTTTTATATGTTTTCATTATCTACGGTATGGAATTGTGGAAAATCTCTCAGCGGTAGTGAGATGATAAATGAGATAAAGGCGTTAGGTTTCAAGAGGATAGAGCTGAATTTTTCCCTGACAGAGTCCATTGTCCATGAGATTGTTCAACTTCACAAGAATGGCGAGGCTGATATTTCCAGTCTGCATAATTATTGCCCTGCACCGCCGGGAATAGAACTAAAATATGCCACACCTGATTGCTATTCTCTTGCTTCTCTAAATGATGAAGAGAGGGCAAAGGCGGTCCATTATACGAAAAGGACCATAGATACGGCTTATTCATTAAATGCCAGGGCTGTTGTCCTTCATTGCGGCAGGGTGGATATAGAAGAAAAAACAAGAAGATTATCAGAGATGTATTCTCAAGGATTGAAGGACACGAGATTTTATAATATATTTAAAAGCGCCATGATAAAGGAAAGGGCAGAGAAAAGGGATGTCCATATTAATGCCGTCTGCCGCAGTCTGGAAGAATTATCAAAATATGCATCGGGTAAAGATATAAAAATAGGATTGGAAAACAGATACTATTACAGGGAAATACCCACCCATGATGAGATAGGCATGATATTGAACCGGTTCCAGGGTTCTAATATATTTTACTGGCACGATGTAGGGCATGCACAGATATTTGAAAATCTGGGTCTGGCAAAACATATAGATTATTTGGAACCCAATGCTTATAGGATTATAGGCTTTCACCTTCATGACATTGAAGGAACCAAAGACCATAAATCGCCTCATTCGGGGAAATTTGATTTTCACATATTAGAACCTTACGTGAGCAATGGGACGCTGAAAGTCCTGGAAATTCATCCCCCTGCTACCGGGGATGATATTAAAAGGGGAGTGGCATATTTGAATAAGATATTTGGAGAAGGAGAATCTTAGTGGATAGAAATCCTGCCGTAGCAGGTCAGTTCTACCCTGCCTCATCAACCCTTTTAAAAAAAGAACTTAAAATGCTAATGGCAACAGAAGGAGAGAAAGAGAACGCTATAGGGGTTGTATCTCCGCATGCAGGATACGAATATTCAGGTATTGTAGCGGGTAGTGTTTTGTCTAAGATTGTGCCAAAGAGTGTATATATTCTTCTTGGGCCTGACCATACAGGCAGGGGCAAGCCTTTTAGTATAATGGCAAGGGGCGTATGGAAGATGCCGATGGGTGATGTGGAAATAGATTCAGAACTTGCTAATGAGATTCTGAAATTCACGGATTATGTGGAAGAGGATGATATTGCCCATTCTTATGAACATTCCATTGAGGTGGAAATACCTTTCCTGCAATATCTAAAGAAAAATTTCAAAATAGTCCCCATAATTATTGCTCATTCTACATTAAGGGTCTACAGGGCCATAGGTAAGGCGATAGGAAAAGCTGTGGAAAGGGCTGGGAAAGGGGTGGTGATTATAGCCTCCACTGACCTGACCCATTATGAACCTCAGGAGTCTGCCGTGCACAAGGATAAGAAGGTTATAGAGGCGATTCTTAAATTGGATGAAGAAGCTCTTGTCCACAGGGTTGAAGAGATGAATGTCAGCATGTGCGGCGTCGCCCCAACAGCAGTGATGCTTACCTCTGCAAAATATCTGGGTGCTGCCTCGGCTAAAATGGTGAAATACCAGACGAGCGGAGATACCTCAGGTGATTACACGAGCGTAGTGGGTTACGCCGGGATATTGATTTTATAGGGGTGAAAACGTATGGAAGAGATTTTGAAGAAAAAGGTCGATGAGTCATGGAAGGAACGTGTGGAAAAAGAGAAGGTAGTGGAAACCAGGAGAACGGAAGAAGTCAAAAAAGAAAAGGCTCCTGCTAAATCCAAAGAACCACAGGAAGAGACGCCTCCGGAAGAGGCTGAATTGGAACATGAGTCACATCCTGTGGAAGCCAATTTTAGTATGTTCGTGTCAGGGTTAGGTATGCAGGCATTGATGTGTCTGGGTGAGATTGCCAACCCTGTTACGAATAAAAAGGAGAAGAATTTAAATCAGGCAAAGTATATTATTGATACGATAGAGATGTTGAAGAATAAAACAGAGGGGAACCTTACTCAGGAAGAGTCAAACATGATGGATAGTATCCTGTATCAACTTCGGATGAAATATGTATCTAAGAAGGAGGAATGACTGTATGGTAGAGATGAAACCGACAAGGGACGGGTATGGAGAAGGGTTGGTAGAATTGGGTAGGACTAACAAGAATGTAGTTGTCCTCGGTGCAGATATAACGGCGTCAACGAGGGCAGACTGGTTCAGAAATGAGTTTCCTGACAGATTCTTTGATATAGGCATCTCAGAGCAGGACCTTATGGGGACTGCTGCCGGCTTGAGCCTTGCAGGTAAGATACCTTATGCCTGTACCTACGGCGTATTTGCAAGCGGCAGACCATGGGACCAGATAAGGACTTCCATATGTTACATGAACCTTAACGTGAAGATAGGCGGGGCACACGGGGGAATATCAGTCGGACCTGACGGTGCTACGCATCAGGCACTTGAAGAGATAGCAATTATGAGGGCACTGCCGAATATGACCGTAATAGTCCCGGTAGATGCTATAGAGACTAAGAAGGCGACTATAGCGGCTGCAGATTATCCGGGTCCTGTGTATATAAGGTTTGGCAGAGAACCTGTGCCCATAGTTACCAATCTCCATGACCCTTTCAAGATTGGCAAAGGATATGTTGTGAAGGACGGCAAAGATATATCCATCATAGCGTGTGGTGCGATGGTTTATCAGGCGAAAGAGGCGTATATCTTACTGGAAAAGAAAGGGATAAAAGCACGGGTTATTAATATACATACCGTGAAACCTATAGATAAGGACATTATTATCAAGGCTGCGAAAGAGACCGGTGGAATAGTTACAGTGGAAGAACATAACGTATGCGGGGGTTTTGGAAGTGCCGTAGCAGAGGTTGTAGTGCAAAACCACCCTGTCCCGATGAAATTTGTCGGAGTCCCGGATAGATTTGGAGAATCCGGACAGCCTGATGAATTATTAAAAGTATTCCGTCTTACTGCAAGAGATATTGCAAGGACAGCCGGGTCACTGCTCAAGAACAAGAAGAAAAAGCGGTAATGAACCAGATTACCATTAAATCCCAAGCTAAGGTGAATCTCTATTTAGAAGTCAAGGACTTTAGAAAAGACGGGTATCACAATATAGAGACTATCTTCCAGAAGATAAACTTATGCGACGTGATTACCTTGTCTGAAATAAGCAAGGGCATAAGAGTTGTTTGTAATAATAAGGACGTTCCTACGGATTATAATAACCTGGCATACAGGGCGATAGTATTGCTTAAAGATATGGTCAGGAGACTGCCCGGATTTGAGATAAGGATAAAGAAGAAGATACCGGTAGCAGGAGGGCTGGGAGGAGGCTCTAGTAATGCTGCCTCGGTTCTATTGGGGGTAAAGAGTCTCTGCCGGATAAATGTGAGTCAAGATAAACTGATGGAATTAGGGAAAAAATTAGGGGCTGATGTCCCATTTTTTATTTCAGGGTTTAATACTGCCTTAGGGACCGGGCGGGGGGATGAGATAGTGCCACTGGTGAATAACTTGAAGTTATGGCTCGTGCTTGTAAATCCCGGGGTGGGGATTTCCACGAAGGACGTATACGGAAGTCTAAAAATTGGCTTGACAAAAGATAAGGGGGGTGTTAAAATCTTATCACGCGCGCTTCAGGCTGGCGACCTGAATATAGCGTGCAAGGCATTATATAATCGTTTGGAAGACGTTGTGACAAAAAGGTGTGGCATGGTCTCTCAAGTCAAGGATAGATTAAACCATTTTGGTGCCAGTGGCGTATTAATGTCAGGCAGTGGTCCTACAGTGTATGGTATAACAGCTACGAGAGAGGAGGCGATGCGATTGAGGGATAAGATTACATCGGAAGGGTGGGATGTATTTATCGCAAGGAATTCTAATTGCGCCGAAAGGAGTGGGCATGATGGAGATAACTGAGGTAAGGGTGTTCTTAAAGGACGGGGCTGATAAGAAATTAAAGGCTTATGCGACAATAACTTTTGACAATGCCTTTGTAGTTAGGGACATTAAAGTCATAGATGGAAACAAAGGGTTATTCATCGCTATGCCATCAAGAAAGTTAAGGGAGCGCTGCCATAAGTGCGGCCATATGAATGCCGTAAAAAGCAAATTCTGTAATCAGTGCGGCGGAGGATTGGAGCATAAACTGGTTGTGAATGAACAGGAAAGACAATCTGAACACAGGGATATAGCCCACCCTATTACTCTGGACTGCAGAGAGTATATACAGAAAAAGATATTAGAGGTGTATGAGAACGAAAGGGCAAAAGGGAATATTGTAGCATCAGATTATATGGAGAAAGGATTGTAAGGGGACTATTCCCATTTTTCTTTGCCCGGTAGTGTAATGGTAACACACCAGAATTTGGATCTGTGATTCGAGGTTCGAATCCTCGCCGGGCAGAAAGCGGAGAAAGGAATTTTCTTTAAATGGTGGAAAAATGTTCGTTTTGCGGCAGGGGAAAGAAAGACATACACAAGTTATTTAGCGGGCCGGGCATATATATCTGTAACATTTGCGTTAGACTATGCCATGATATACTTATCAGAGAAGAAAGACAAAGCCCCACTGTCTCCCAGAAAGGATTACCATTGTCTGTCGGTACTCCTAAACCTGCTGACATCAAAAAGAGTCTTGACCATTATGTGATAGGTCAGGAAAGGGCTAAAAGACAACTATCCGTAGCTGTCCATAACCATTACAAGAGGCTCCTTTCAAGAACAGGGCCTGCAGATGTAGAATTAGAGAAGTCAAACGTGCTATTGATAGGTCCTACAGGTTCCGGAAAGACACTAATGGCGCGGACGCTTGCAAAGATATTAGATGTCCCCTTTGCCATCGCTGATGCAACGACGCTTACCGAGGCCGGGTATGTAGGGGAAGACGTTGAAAATGTAATCCTGAGGCTCTTGCAGAATTGTAACTTTGACGTCAAGAAGGCAGAACTTGGTATAGTTTACATAGATGAAATAGACAAGATCGGCAAGACCTACGACAATGTATCTATTACGCGTGATGTATCAGGAGAAGGCGTACAGCAGGCACTTTTGAAATTACTTGAAGGGACCGTAGCCAATGTGCCTCCACAGGGCGGACGCAAACATCCTCAACAGGAATACATACGTGTAGATACTACGAGCATACTCTTTATCTGCGGAGGGACATTTACAACGTTAGAAAAGATTATAGAAAGAAGGATTGGTAAGATGGTCCTTGGTTTTAAGTCGGACACTGTCTCCATACACTATAAAGGGTTAGGGGAAATACTTGCACAGGTAGAGCCTGAAGATTTACTGAGATTCGGGATGATACCTGAATTTGTCGGAAGGTTTCCAGTTATTGCTACCCTGAATCCGCTGGGAGAGGAAGAGTTAATAAGCGTGCTGACAAAACCGCGGAATGCACTTGTGAAGCAATACGCCAGGTTCTTTGAAATGGAAGGCGTGAAATTAACTTTTGACGACAGTGCATTAGCGGCAATAGCCAGAGAGGCAATGAAAAAAGGGACAGGGGCGAGGGGGTTACGTTTGATATTAGAGGATATCATGTTAGACATCATGTATGAAATTCCATCCCAGAGAGACATAATAGAGTGCATTGTAACTGGTGACTGTGTAGTCAATAGAAAAAAGCCGGTAATTATATACAAGAAAGTAGCTTGATGGTATCTATAATCTTAGCGGCAGGGGAAGGGACGAGGATGAAATCTGACCTCCCCAAGGTCCTCCTCAAGGTTGGCGGGAGACCTATGCTCGGACATGTATTAGAGACTGTCTTGTCCCTGGGGATAAATGAGATTGTAGTAGTTACCGGTTATAAGAGTGAGATGGTCCGGGAGTATGTGGGACCTCGTGCCAAAACGGTCCTGCAGGAAAAGCCATCAGGTACTGCTGATGCGGTTCTGAGAGCCAAATCTAAACTTGAGGGGTATGGGGGCGGCATCCTGGTCCTGTACGGCGATACCCCTTTATTAAGGAAAGAGACTTTAGAGAAACTGTTAACGAGGCATAGTGAATCCGGTGCATCGTGCAGTCTCTTGACGGTTATCTTAAAGGACCCGACAGGTTACGGCAGGATAGTCAGGAGTGATAAGGGGAGTATAACGAGGATAGTAGAGGAAAAGGATGCCTCTATATATGAAAAAGTGATAGAAGAGATAAACGTGGGCGTATATTGCTTTAAGAGCAAGGACTTGTTTGATTCCATTGATAAGATATGTTCTGAAAAGAAGCAGGGGGAGTATTATTTAACAGACGTAATAGAGATATTGTCTAAGAAAAATCTGAAAATAGAGTCGGTCTCTACGGATGACCAGACAGAGGTATTGGGCGTAAACTCTCCACAGGACATGGCTTTTGCTCAGAGGATAATTAAGGACAGGATATTTGACAGGTTGGTTAACCATGGCGTTGCAGTAATGGACAGGGATACTACTTATATAGAACTTGATGCAAAGATAGGAAGGGGGACGACAGTTTTCCCGTTCGTATTTATTGAGAGCGGCTCAAGTATAGGTGAAAATTGTCAGATAAGCCCTTTTTCGCATATAAAAAGCGGCACGGTTGTAAAAGATAATACTATTTTGAGGAGCAAGAATATCCAATGAATAAATTGGCGGTTTTTTCAGGAACGGCTAATATACCGTTGACTCAGAAGATAGTAGACTATATAGGTATAGGTATGGGGAATATCCACTTCTCCCGTTTTCCCGGCGGAGAGATATTCGTAAAGATAGAAGAAGATGTGCGGGGCAAAGACGTCTTTGTTATCCAGCCCACTTCTGAGCCGCCCAATGAGAATTTAATGGAATTATTGATTATCCTTGATACCCTCAGGAGGTCGTCTGCCCGTAGAATCACTGCTGTCCTGCCTTTTTACGGATATGCCAGACAGGACAGGAAAGACCAGCCGAGGGTCCCTATAACGGCTAAGTTAGTTGCTAACCTTATAACCACTGCAGGCGCTGACAGGGTATTAACTATGGACCTTCATGCAAGCCAGATACAGGGATTCTTTGATATCCCTTTAGACCATCTCTTTGCCGTAAATATCTTTGTTGACTATTTTAAAAATAAAGGCATTGAGAATGTGGTAGTTGTCTCTTCAGATGTTGGCGGGGTTAAGATGGCAAGGGCGTATGCGAAGAGAATGGATGCCAATCTTGCCATAGTGGATAAACGCAGGGTAAGCGATACAGAGGTGGAAACGCTTCATATAATGGGGGATGTCCAGGGAAAGAATGCAATTATAGTAGATGATCTGGTGGCGACAGCAGGATCTTTGGTAGAGGCTGTGGGTGCTTTGAAAAAGGCGGGTGCCCTTGTGGTATATGCTGCAATTACTCATCCCGTATTGGCAGGGCCTGCTATATCACGAATAGAGAAATCAAGTTTGATGGAATTGGCAGTGACAGATACTATACCCTTGAATGATAGTAAGAAGCATCCCAAGATAAAGGTTTTGACAGTAGCTTCGCTTCTGGGAGAGGCTATCAAGAGAATTCACAATGAAGAATCCGTGAGTTCATTATTTACGTTAGAGTCACAATGGAAATGTGTATAGGCAGGAGGAGAAAATGAGGCAAGAGGTATTATTAGAAGCAAGGGTAAGAAATGAACTTAAAAAGAACAAAACCGCTAAGATAAGAAAAACAGGCGTTGTTCCTGCAGTGGTGTACAAGAAGGGGTTAGGGGCAATACCACTCAGCCTTTCTGTTAAGGATATGGAAAAGGCACTGCACACCTCAGCCGGCGGTAACGTTATCATTTCCTTAAGTGTAACGGAAAATGGAAAGACAGCGAATAAGACCGTGATTATAAAGGAGATTCAATATGACCACTTAAAGGGTAGTCTACTCCATGTAGACTTTAACGAGATATCCCTGACCGAGATGCTTAAGGTCGGCGTGCCTGTTGAGGCAAAAGGCGAGGCGGCAGGGGTTAAAGACGGCGGTATATTAGAACATATATTGTGGGAAGTTGAGATAGAGTGCTTACCTACCCAGATACCTGAAAAGATAGAGGCTGATATTTCAGGGTTAAAGATCGGGGATTCTCTTCATGTGAAGGATTTAAGAGTACCCGAAGGGGTAAAGATTTTAAACGACCCGGAACTTACCATTATGTCTGTCAAACCTCCTCTTGTAGAGAAGGCGGCAGAGGTTGTTCCTGGTGCAGAGATAACAGAGCCTGAAGTAATAAGGGAGAAGAAGGAAGAGAAGGAAGAAGAGAAATCTCCCGAAGAGAAGGGATGAAAGTTATAGTCGGTTTGGGTAACCCTGATTCTCAATACAAGCGGACCCGGCATAATTTAGGTTTTATGGTATTGGACAGGCTCGCAGAAGAAAATCAGGCAAAGATGAAAAGGGTCCGGAAATTTAAATCCCTTCTCGGGGAAGTGAACATATCCGGTATAGAAGCGGTTCTTGCAAAACCCATTACATATATGAATAGAAGCGGAGAGGCTGTAGCCAGAATCATGGAATGGTATAAGATGCCTCTTCCGGAACTTATGGTTATATGTGACGATATTAATCTAAAAATTGGGACCATGCGCATAAGGAGAAAGGGATGTTACGGCGGCCATAGGGGTTTGGAATCAATAATAGATTCATTGGGGAACGACCTCTTTCCCCGTATGAGATTAGGGATTAGTCCATTAAACGCAGAAAGATTGGAGAGTTCACTTTCTTCTTACGTATTGGACTCTTTCACAAAGGAGGAAAAGGAGATAGTATCCAGTGTTATTGATAGGGCTTGCACGGCATGCATAGTCTGGATGAAGGAAGGCATGGATACGGCAATGAACATATTTAACAGAGGGAAAGGAGAAACAATAAATTGAATAACAATAACTATGAAACGATGTTTATATTCAAGCCAACACTTAATGAAGATGAGATAAAAAATTTACTGGAAACTGTCCATGAGTCTATTACAAAAAATGGCGGCGAGGTTGCGGATTCTCAGAATTTTGGCAGAAGAAAATTGGCATACGGCATAAAGAAGAATAAAGAGGGGGCGTATTACCTTGTCAATTTTAAAGGACAACCCCAGTCCATATCAAGGTTAGAGAAGGTTTACAGACTGAACGAATCAATATTGCGGACATTGACGATAAAGAGATAGGAGGGTATAAAAATGGCGGCGGGTTTGAATAAGGTATTTTTGATGGGTAATTTAACCAGGGACCCTGAAGTGCGATATGCCCCCAATGGTACTGCAATTACAAATTTCAGTATGGCAATAAACAGGCAGTATGTGCTTGAGTCGGGTGAGAAAAAGGAAGATGTGTGTTTTGTAAAGGTTGTAGTATTTGGCAGACGTGCAGAAGTTTGCGGAGAATACCTGGCTAAGGGGAGCGGCGTCCTGGTGGAAGGCAGACTTCAGAGCCGCTCATGGGAGGGACAGGACGGGCAGAAGAGAAACACTTTAGAAGTAGTAGCTAATAATGTCCAATTCATAGGAAGGGGGAAAGGGCAATCACCTCCCATGGAGACTTCTGACGTTAAGGGAGAAGAACATATTGAATCACCCGCCGGGATTGAAGAAGGGGTAAAAGAAGGGGTAGATGAAGAGGTGCCGTTTTAAGGGAGGTCTAAATGGTTCGGGAGAATGAACGTTTTAAAGGCAGAAGAGATAGAGATAAAGACAGAGACAAAGATAAAGATAAGGATAAGGAAAAGAAGATATTTAGAAAGAAGGTATGCAGATTCTGCGTAGATAAGGTTACAGGCATAGACTATAAGGAAGTGGCTAAACTTCAAAAATTTGTTACAGAACGGGGCAAGGTTATACCAAGCAGGATTTCAGGTAATTGTGCCAGGCACCAGAGGCAGCTTGCATCTGCTATAAAAAGGGCAAGGTACATTGCGCTATTGCCTTATACCGCAGAGTAATGGAGGTCTAACGGGATGAAGGTTATTTTAAAACAAGAGGTGGATAAGTTAGGTAAGACAGGAGATGTAGTGGAAGTAAAGGATGGCTATGCAAGGAATTTTCTGATTCCAAAAAAGATGGTACTGAAAGCCACTCCAGGAAGTTTGAAGGTTATAGAAGAAGATAAGAAGATAGCACTGTTGAGACAGGATAGAGATAAGCGGGATGCAGAAGTGATGGGAAAGAAATTGTCTTCTATATCCTGCACGGTTCTTGTAAAGACAGGTGAGGAGGATAAGCTCTTTGGTTCCGTGACTGCTAATGACATTGTCAGGGTCTTAGAAAATGAGGGGTTAAAAATAGATAAGAGGCAGATATTATTGGAAAATCCCCTCAAGGAATTAGGCGTGTATCAGGTGCCGGTTAAACTTCATCAGGATGTCACTGCACAGTTGAAGGTCTGGGTAGTGAAGGAATAGAATTATATACTATGATTAGTAAGGAAGTTTTTGATAGACTACCGCCTCAGAATATTGAGGCAGAAATGGCTGTCCTGGGGTCTATGCTTATAGAAGAGGAAGCAATCTATACAGCACTGGAGATTCTTAAGACTGAGTATTATTTTTACAGGGATGCCCATAAGAAAATATTTTCCGCTATTGTGAATCTTTATAATGAAAACCGGGCTGTTGACCTGGTGACGCTAAATGACCAGATGATAAAGGATGGCACAATAGACTCAATAGAAGGCGGTGCTGCGTATCTTGCCAGTCTTGCAGGCAGCGTTCCCACTGCTGCAAACGCAGCTCATTATGCAAGGATAGTAAAAGAGAAATTCCTTTTGAGGAATCTTATCAATGCCGCTACCCAGATAGTAGCAGATTCTTTTGAGGCTTCCGGGGACGTGGAGAAAATCTTAGATAAGGCTGAGTCCATGATATTTGACGTTGCAAGCCGTAAGGTAGAATCAGACTTTGCCTCTATAAAAGACGTAATAAAAGATAATATAGAAACGATAGATAAACTTTACCAGAGGAAAGAATATGTTACGGGTCTTGCCACAGGTTTCCATGACCTTGACGTCCTTACTGCCGGGTTGCAGGCTTCAGATCTTATCATTATAGGCGGCAGGCCGTCTATGGGGAAGAGTGCATTTATGTGTTGTATGGCAGAACATGCGGGTGTGGCGTTAAAAATGCCTGTTGTCATATTTTCACTTGAGATGTCAAAGGAACAATTGGTCCAGAGGATGTTATGTTCCCATGCGAGGGTTGATGCTCATAAGGCACGGACAGGATTTCTCTCACAGACAGATTGGCCTAAACTTACGACTGCTGCAGGTAAACTATCAGAGGCACAGATATTTATTGACGATACCCCTGGAATCTCCGTGATGGAACTAAGGGCAAAATCACGCAGGCTCAAATCCCGCCATGATATAGGCTTGATAATCCTTGACTATCTCCAGCTAATGCAGGGGGTGTCAAGGCCTGAGAGCAGACAGCAGGAGATATCAGAGATATCCAGGTCATTGAAGGCACTGGCGAGGGAACTGCACGTGCCGCTTATTGCGATAAGCCAGCTCTCAAGGGCTGTAGAGTCAAGGGATAACAGGCCCAAGTTGTCCGATTTAAGAGAATCTGGCGCGATAGAACAGGATGCGGATGTGGTGATGTTACTTTTAAGGGAAGAGTACTATAATCCCACAGAAGAAAATATGGGAAAGGCTGAGATTATAATAGCCAAGCAGAGGAATGGCCCTACAGGTTCCGTAGTGCTGGCATTTTTAAAAGAGTATACCCGGTTTGAAAATTTAGCAAAAAAGACAGAAGGCGAGTTTTAATCCTAGTGAGACTACTTTTTATACTACTAATGATAGCGGCATTCCATATCCCTATGAGCAGAGAATCTGCAGGTGAGGAACCCCTGCCCCCTGCAAAGAAGATAGTCAAGGCTGTTGAGATAAAGCAGAATAAAGCCGTTAGTGAATCTTTTATACTCTCCAAGATAAAGACAAAGGCGGGTGCGGAATTTTCCCAGAATATTGCGAATGAGGACCTGAAGAGGCTGTATGCGACAGGACAATTCCGGGATATAAAGATAGACCTTTCGGATTATGATGGCGGGCTTAAAGTGACCTTTATAGTTATAGAGAAAGAGATTCTTCGCGAAATCAAGATTTCCGGAAATAGGGCGTTTAAGAAAAAAAGGATTGAGTCACTGGTTAAGTCAAAGGCAGGCGAGGTGCTTGACAGGAGACAGGTTAAGGAAGACGTAAAAGAGATAGCACAATTCTATGCAAAGAAGGGCTTCTCGCGCGTAAATGTGGAAGATGAAATAAATGTGGATGAGGCGACGAACGAGGCGAGGCTCTATATAAGCATAGATGAAGGGAAGAAGATTCGCATCAAGAAGATAACGATAGAAGGCAACGAGGAATTTAATGACAAAAAAGTCCTGAAGGTCATGACTACGAAGAGGCGGACACTCATTAGTTCGGGTTTCTTTAAGAAAGATACGTTTGATATAGATATTGAAAAGATAATCGCGATGTATAAGCGTGCCGGCTATATGGACGTCCATGCAGAGGAAAAGTTAGACTATGATACTGAACCGGGAAGACTGCTCATTACAATCAAGGTATTGGAGGGCAGGAAATACATGGCGGGAGATATTGTTATAAAGGGTAACAAGATATTCCCTAAAGATGATATAATGGAAAAGTTGAATATGAAATCCGGGTCGGTATTCAGCCAGGATAATATCAGGCGTGATATATCCGGCATTCAGGGATATTATTTTGAAAATGGCTATATCAATGCTGAGATAAAATCCGATACTACCTTCAACAAGGATACAGAGAGGGTGGATATTACCTATGACATTACCGAGAACGAGTTGGTATACGTTAATAAACTTATCATTAAAGGGAACGTCAAGACGAAAGATGCTGTAATAAGGCGGGAGATGAAGATAGTGCCCGGCGAACATTTTGACGGCAAGAAACTCCGCCGCTCTAAGGAGAACCTTTATAATTTAGGGTTCTTTGAGGAGGTTACTTATGATACGGAACCAACGAGTGAGGCTGATAAGCAGGACCTGATAGTAAACGTAAAGGAGGCAAAGACAGGTGAATTGAGTTTTGGGGCAGGATACAGCACCGTGCAGGACTTTGTCGGATTTGCCGAGATTAAGCAGAATAATTTCGACCTCTTTAATTTTCCCACATTTACAGGCGGCGGACAGAACCTCAAACTGAGAGGCGAAGTTGGCACCGTAGCAACGGACTATGAATTGAGTTTTACAGAACCATGGATATTTGATAGACCTGTCTCATTCGGATTTGACCTGTATAAGAAGACTATATCAGAGAGTGAAAGTTTTGGCTATGGGTATGATGAGAAAAGGCAGGGCGGGGTTTTAAGATTAGGCAAGTCACTCGGCGAATACACAAAGGGGAATATTTCCTACAGACTTGAAGAGATTGACATCTCTAATATTCCTGAGGATGCAACTGCTGATTTTAAATTAGAGGAAGGGTCTAATACGATAAAAAGCGTAGCGCTTTTGTTAAGCAAGGATACGAGGGATAATATATTCAATCCTACTACAGGATGGGTCAGGACAGGTTCTGTTGAGGTGGCAGGCGGTCCATTCGGAGGGGACAAGGATTTTATTAAATATATAGGTACGAGCGCATGGTATTTCCCTATCTTTGGTGAGAACGTGCTGGAATTAAAGTTAAGGGCTGGAATAGTTGATGCCTTCAGTGATTCACCGAGTGTGCCAATCTATGAGAGGTTCTATGCAGGCGGCGCTAATACGATAAGGGGATACAGGGAAAGGAGGGTGGGTCCAAAGGACCCGAATACAGATGACCCTATAGGAGGCGAGTCTATGTTTGTAGGTAATGCGGAATACCTCTTCCCCATAATGAAAAGTTTAAAAGGGGCGGTATTCTACGATGTGGGGAATGTGTGGCCGCTTG
The DNA here is from genome assembly GCA_964449965.1 of uncultured Planctomycetia bacterium. GTDB lineage: Bacteria > Omnitrophota > Gorgyraeia > CAYVEO01 > CAYVEO01 > CAYVEO01. Next base: position 11,228 of record CAYVEO010000009.1, on the reverse strand, counting down.
TAGAGGATTTTGGAGAGGGCAGTCTGGTATCCAGTGTAGGAGTAGGGGTAAGGATGAAGACCCCTATCGGTCCATTGAAATTAGACTGGGGATATGGATTGGATAGCGATACGAGGCAGGATGATACAGGCAGGTTCCATTTCAGCATGAGTTATGGGTTTTGAGTTAAGTAGGACAGGCGTCCCGTCCACCGTGGCGGACGTACCGCCTGTCAAATAGTGAAGGAGCATACAATGAGAAGATCCGGATTGATATCTTTGGGTTTGGCGGCTGCAATCTTGTGCAGTGCAGGTCAAAATTACGTTTTAGGTGCAGCTAATATGGGAAAGGTTGGCTATGTTGATATAGGTAAGGTATTTGATGAATATGGCAAAACCAAGGCTGAAGAAGATGGACTTGAAAAAATCAAGAAGGAAAAGGATACCAAGATAGAGGAAATGGAAAAAGATATAAAAAAGATGAAGGATGAACTTGTCCTTTTGAGTGACAAGAAAAAAGAAGAGAAACAGTCTGATATAGACAAGAAGATAAAGTCCCTTAACGAATACAGGAAAGGCGTTATAGATGACCTTACCAAACTAAAGGATGAAAAGATAAGAGATATAATAAAAGAGATTGAAAAGGTCATACAGGAATACGGGGAGAATGAGGGGTATAGCATCATCATAAATGACAGGGTTTTACTCTATAAAGATAAAGGATATGATTTGACAGAGAAGATAATCAAGATATTGAATGAGGGGTACAAAAAGTAGAAGAGGTGTTATGACGTGCGTAAGACATTGACTGAAGTAGCAGAATTATTGGATGGGGAAATAGTCGGAGACGGGGAACTTATTATAACAGGTGCATCAGGCATAAAAGAGGCTAACGCAGGGGATATTACCTTTGTTGCCAATTCCAGATATGCACATCTGATGAATCAGACAAAGGCTTCTGCAATTATCGTTTCCAGGGATATAACGTCTGCTGTAAAACCCATCATAAGGACGGAAGACCCGTCTATGGCATTCGCAAAGATAGTTTCTCTTTTAGCACCGAACGAATTTCACCATCCTCAGGGTATCCATCCTACCGCAGTTATAGGGGATAAGGTTAAATTAGGAAAGGACGTCAGTATCCAGGCATATACCGTAATAGAAAATAACGTTGAAATAGGTGACAGGTCTATCATCTATGCCGGCGTATATGTAGGCCACCATGCCAGGATAGGCAGTGATGTCCTTATATATCCTAATGTGACGATACGTGAAAGGGTAGAGATAGGCGATCGCGTTATTATACACAGCGGCACCATCATCGGCAGTGATGGATTTGGGTTTGCAACTGTCAAGGGGGTGCATCACAAGATTCCGCAGATAGGGACCGTGGTAATAGAGGATGACGTCGAGATAGGCGCAAATGTCACTATAGACAGGGCGAGGTTTGACAAGACGCTCATTAAGAAGGGGACAAAGATTGATAATTTGGTCCAGATAGCACATAACGTCGTGATAGGCGAAAATTCCATAATAGTAGCACAGGTTGGTATATCAGGCAGCACAATTATAGGTAATAACGTAACATTGGCCGGTCAGTCCGGGGTTATTGGCCACATAACAATAGGAGATAATGCAGTAGTAGCTGCCCAGGCAGGAGTTACAAAGGCTATACCTGCGAATACCTGTGTCTCCGGGTACCCTGCTAAACCCCACAATGAGGCGAAGAGACTCAACGCCTACATACAAAATCTACCAAAACTCTTTAAATTAGTCAGTGAATTAGAAAAAAATATAAAGGAGTTGATACAGCCTAATGGAATATCAAAGAACGATACAAAGTGAGGTCTCTCTTGAAGGGATAGGGCTGCACACAGGCAATAAGGTCAAGGTGAGATTTAAACCAGCGATGGGGAATAGCGGGGTGAATTTCATCAGGGTTGATACGCCTGACAAGCCTGTTATTAAGGCGCATATAGGGAATGTCATAGACCTGGTAGCCCGGCCCCGCAGGACGTCTGTAGGGAAACAGGATGTAGAGATCCAGACAATAGAGCATGTGATGGCAACCCTTGTGGCTTTGGGAATAGACAACATTACTATAGAGATTGATAGTAATGAATTCCCTGGTCTTGATGGGAGCGCCTCACCATTTTTAGAGGTGTTAAGAAAGGCAGGGATTAGAGAGATTGAAGAGCCAAAGAAATATTTTCGCATAAGAGAGGCCCTATGGGTAGAGGAAGATGACGCCTCAATAGTTATCCTTCCTGCTGATGATTTTAAGATATCTTATACTCTCAGTTACAACCACCCGATACTGAAGGCACAGTATATTTCATTTGTCCTGTCAGAGGAGGGGTTTGAAAAAGAGATTGCACCCTCCAGGACGTTCTGTTTAGAAGCTGAAGCCGAGAAACTAAGGGTCCAGGGACTCGGGAAGGGTGCGAATTACGAGAACACCCTTGTCGTCGGAGAAGGCGGTATCGTAAAGAATACGTTGAGATACCCTGATGAATTTGCCAGGCACAAGGTCTTAGACCTTATGGGAGACCTTTATCTTCTGGGTATCCCGATTAAAGGTCATGTCATTGCAATCAAAAGCGGACATCCGCTGAACATAAAGTTATTGCAGAAGATATATTCTCATTATCTGAAACAACAAGAAGCCGGGATAAAGTCGCCGGCATATCAGGTGGAGAGCGTAGGCCGGCAGCTTGACATAAATGCTATTCACAGAATCCTGCCTCACAGGTATCCTTTCCTGTTAGTGGACAGAATTCTCGAACTTGAGGAGGACAAACACGCCGTAGGTATTAAAAATGTTACTATAAACGACCAGTTCTTCCTGGGCCATTTCCCGCAACGGCCGCTGATGCCGGGTGTCTTAATAGTAGAGGCGATGGCACAGGTAGCAGGTGTATTGATGTTAAGCAAACCAGGCAATGCAGGTAAATTAGCCTATTTTATGAGCATGGACAAGGTCAAGTTTAGAAAGACCGTGGTACCCGGTGACCAATTAAGACTTGATGTGGAGGTGGTAAAACTAAGGTCCAAGACCGGGCAGGTCAGGACTAAGGCTATCGTGGATGACCAGTTAGTCGCAGAAGCAGAACTCATGTTTTCTCTGGTAGAGGTATAGGTGCGAAATAAGCCATTAGGCATCGCATTAATTCTGTCAATAGTAATCCATTCCTTAGTTTTTGTAGTATTGCCCGGCATAGGCATTAACTTTCATAGAGATCATGGGGAGAGGGTAGAAATGGTATATTCCCCATTCACTCCTCCTTTAGAGCCGCCACCTGCCAAAGCAGATGTAGGACGGACGTCTCGCCTGTCATCATCAGATGTAAAACAAGCATCCCCTCCAGTAGTGCAAGAATCCCGCCCCGCAGGACAGTCCTCTCGCCCGTCATCAGATGTAGGACGGACGTCTCGTCTGTCATCAGATGTAAAACAAAAATCCCTTCCAGTAGGACAGGCGTCCCGCCTGTCAATAGATTCTAACCCCTTCGTGCCAACCTCGGTCCAGGAAGGCATAGCCTATACTAACTATTTTGAGGCATTAAGAAATAAGATACAGGAATCTGTTAGATACCCGAAGGAATGGTCTATCGGCGAGGTGTACGTATCCTTCATAATTAAATCCGATGGTAGTTTAAAGGTAGATGCCATAAATATATTAGATAAAAGTTCTACCAGTAATAGACTCCTGCGCGAGACAGCTATCCAGACTATCATAGCATCTGCTCCGTTTCCACCATTTCCAAAAGGCCTCAACAGGCAGGAGATATGCTTTAACATTCCTATAGTATATAAATCAGGAAATAAGTAAGGGGGAATCACTTGACAAAATCACTTTTACATAGTATATTTTAAATATTAGAAGATGGTCATGACATCAGAACCGTTCAGGAACTTCTCGGTCACAGTGATGTAAAGACTACGATGGTTTATACGCATGTGTTGAATCGTGGAGGAAAAGGTGTACTTAGTCCAGCAGACAGAATTTAAACATTTAGGACAATGTGACAAATCAGGTTATACTGCAAGATTTGCAGTATAACCTGAATCATAACAATCGCTTTTTATAGTTGTAAGTGTATATTATATTTTAAGTTATAATAATAAATTACCAAAATACGCAAGGAAGTTATATTGCAGAATCTGCAGTGTTTGCTGATTCTGTTAGGCAGTATAATATATGTTAGGTTCCCAGACGGATTGAAAATCTTATGATTACCGATAGCCGGTATAAAACTTTTTGGCCTCGACTTGGTGCTGCCTTTCTTGACAGTGCTGCACTCGCACCGTTAGTTTGGTTCGACCAGGTGCTTTGGAATTTTACTTCATCCTCGATCATTTTGTTTCTTTGGATGCTGATTTATCAGACGCTCTCAATTGTTTACTCAGTCGGATTTCTCTATTTCCTCGGACAGACGCCAGGGAAGATGGCGACAGGCGTACTCATTTTAGATAATAACGACCGGAGACTTACGCTAAGTCAGGCGTTCCTCCGAAATATCGTTGAAGTCATTTTGGCGCCAATAGTTATACTCCTAGTTTCCCGCAATCTCCTTGCTGGGCGGCTCGCCAATCGGGGTCTCGGTGACCCGCGATTTCTAATGTGGTTTTTTGGAGCAATGATAGCATGGGGAGTTTTAGAATTTATCACTATGTTATTCAGTTCTAAGCGAAGAGCAATTCATGACTTTATAGCGGGAACCGTTGTTGTACGTCAGCCAATCGAGGAAAGAATCGTGAGTTATCGAAAAATCAGATGGGCTCTGATTTTTCTTTTGGTTCTCAATC